>CAZCPK010000518.1:0-2507 GCA_964500755.1 uncultured Anaerolineales bacterium | reverse complement strand
ACAACGAGCCTGAAACGCTTTACCGGGTTTCACGCATTTGGTCAGACCACACAGTCGGGAAGTTATTTGTTAACGAACCCTAAGGCCTTCTAAGGTTGCTCAGCGCCTCCTGGCAACGCTTACCAGGTCATCAACCCGGCTGCGTTTGCCTTGTGCGCGGCTAAGCACGTTCTGCGACATTGGCGCGGGTCTTCGCTGACCACTCGCTTCGCAATCCCTCACGATTTAGAAAAAACCGATGTCTTTGAAGACCGAAGCTCAAGACACCGGCAGCGGCAAAGACCGTCTAGGGCATTTCGGGAAAACAGTAGTGGTAGAGATCCACCAGATGATAGTGACGCTCCGTCACCAGCACGGCCTCCGCATCGAACCACGCCTTGACCAGCTCCCGCTCGTCCCACATCTGCGCCTCGGCGTAGACGAGCCAGGCGCACTCGCGGCCCTGTACCGCCTGCCGCAATTGCAGATCGACCGCCGGTGGCGTGACCTGATAGGCGCCAGAAGCGGTGCGCCAGTTAGTAAACGGCGCCTCGATCCACGGATCCAGCGGCTCGTCGGTGTAGAAGTCGACGACGATGTGATTGTAGGGAATCTGAAAGACCAGCGGTTCGCCAGGGCGACGGTGGGTCTCCAGGTAGGCCGACACCTCGCGGAACTGCGGCTTGATGGGCGTCGTGATCTGCTGATAGAGGTTCCCCGTGTAGCCCAGTAGGATCAGCGTCAGCAGCACCAGGGCGCCGGTCTCCGCGCGCACACCGCGCACGCGCGCCGCGATGCGCTCCAGAATCTGCGCCAGCCCCGCCAGTCCCCCGCCCACCAGGAGATAGAACGCCGGCGCCGTCCAGATCAGATAACGATCGGTGAAGAGGGGGCTGCGCAATGAAATCGACCAGATCGCCAGTAGCGGCAGCGCGAGCCAACTCATTAATTGCAGCGCCCGCCACCAGCGGGAATGCCTTACAAAATAAATCACCCCTAGCAGCGCTACCGCGGTCTGTCCAACGGCCAACGGCACCCGCAGCCAACCGCGAATACCTGCGCTCCATCCTATCCCGAGCGTCTGTAGCATCTGCCAGAGCGTCAGACGCGCAAACCCGGTCTCGCGCACCTTGAAGGCCAGGGGCGCCTGCCAGGCCGCCAGCGGCAGATAGGGCACGGTAAGCAGCGCCAGGACGATCAGCCCCCCGACCCAGGCGCGGGGATGTCGGCGCCGGTGCAGCAGGAACCAGCCTACCTCGACCGGGATCAGAAGCGCCGCCAGGATGTGGCTGTAGAAGGCCAGCGACGTCGCCACGAGCACGACGCCCCACCAGATCCACGTGGGCCGCCGAATGGCGCGTTCCAACCCGTAGAGGGCCAACAGGGCCAGCATGGGTACCCATGTGTACATCTTGACCTCTTGTGCGTACCAGATCAGATAGGGCGAGAAGACGGGGAGCAGGGTCGTCCACATGACGTTATCCCGGGAGAGAAACCGCCGCGCCAGCACGTAGAAGAGCGGCACGGTCAACAGCCCCCAGAGCACGGAGAAGTACCGCAACGCAAAGGTCGTCTCGCCGGTCAACGCGATCCAGAAGCGCAACAGGACGGAGTAGAGCGGGCCGTTCCACCCCTGCTGGGTAAAACGGCCCAGCAGTTCGGACCATGACGCCGTGGCGAAGCGGAGCGCGTCGACCTCGTCGCGCCACATGCCCTGCGCCTCCAGGGGCAGCACGCGCACGGCGAAGGCCAGGATCAAGAGCGTGACCCACCACCAGCGCTCCCATGACCGCGCGCGCGATCGTATCTTAATCACGGCGGGCCACCCTGGTGATCCACCGGTGCTGCTGTCCGGGCCCCGGCGGGCTGAGCCACGCGTCGACGATGGTGAAGCCGGCGGCTTGCAACAGCGCGTCCACCGCCGCCGGCTGATGGTAGATGAAGAAGCGCGCGCCCGTTCCCAGCGAGACCCAGGCACTGCCCTCACCGGCCTTCAGGCTGAGGAAGAGCGCCCCACCCGGGCACAGAACGCGGCAGAACTCCGCAAGCACGTCCGGCAGATCCACGCGGGAGACGTGCAACAGCGAGGCACTGGCGAAGCCGCCCAGCGCACATCCTGCCGCCAGGGGCAAGCGCCGGAAGTCGGCGCGCAGCGGACGCTCGATCCCGGCGCGCGTCGCCTCCCGCAACATGCCCGCCGAGAGGTCCACGGCGACCACCCGGTGACCGTGCGCCTCCAGCACACGCGTGTACTGGCCCGGTCCGCAGCCCAGATCGAGCAGCACCCCCTCCCCGGCCTGCAGGACGGCCCTGAGAAACGCCGTAATCTCCCGCTCCATGGCGTAATGATCACGCGCAGCGTAGCGCGCGGCCTCAGCGTCATACGTCTGAATCGTCTGCCGATTGCACATAGGCCCTATTGTAACTCAAGCGAGACGACCTACAAACCCAATGAGGGATGACAAAAGGATAATGCTTAAATTACGGTATTAGAACGTAGCCAGGTGCGACGCACCTTCGAATGCTTG
>CAZCPK010000517.1:0-2521 GCA_964500755.1 uncultured Anaerolineales bacterium | reverse complement strand
CGTGATCCTGCGCCATCTGGATGAGCCGGCCTGGCACGAGACGATCCTGCTGGCGGTGGGCGCCCTGGGTATTGTGGCGCAGCAGCCGTTAGCGGCCGGCGCCGTGCTCCGGGCGCTCTGCGCGGCGGATCTGGAGAACGAGCAACGCGGTTACGCGGTGGTGCTGGCGGGCGAGGCCCTGCTGGACGCCGGTGACGTCGCTGTCGGGCGTAAGGCCGCGGCGCAGGTGACCCACTCGTTGGTGAAGACGATGCAGGACGCAGCGGTCCCCATCCGCCAACGGCGGGAGGCCGGGCGGGTGCTGGGGAAGTTGGGCTGGCAGCCGGAGGATCTGGACGCCTTTGTGGAGATCCCGCTGGGTCCGTTCCTTTATGGAGAGAACCAAGAAAAGCGCGAGATCTCCCACCGTTACTGGATCGGGCGCTATCCGGTGACCAACGCCCAATACGCACGCTTTGTCGATGCCGGCGGCTACGAGCAGCAGGCCTACTGGAGCGCCGATGGCTGGGCCTGGCGCACAGGAACCTATGACAGCCAGGCGCCCGAGCGCTATCGGGACTGGCTGGCTAAACGCCCACCGGAGAAACGCCATCAACCTTTCTGGTGGGACGATGAGAAATGGAACAATCCCCTCTTTCCGGTGGTGGGGGTGACGAAGTTTGAGGCGGAGGCCTACTGTCGCTGGCTAGAAGACCGGTTGCAAGGTGCACGTTCCAAGTTGAAGGTTTGGCGGGCTGGAGAAATAGTAGCGATCAACTTGGAACCGGGTACGTTCTACGTACAACTGCCCACCGAGGAAATGTGGGAGCGAGCGGTGCGGGGGACGGATGGACGCACCTATCCCTGGGGTGCTGACTTCGACCGAAGCCGTCTGAACTGCGCGGATGCGTGGGCGGGAAAGGATCTGAGTGATTTCAGTGATTTGTCTGATTGGTGGGATCAACGTCCCGAATATGCGGGCACGACCGCGGTTTGCACGTACCCGCGCGGCGGGAATGCTGCGGGTCTGCTAGATGGCGCCGGCAACGTCTGGGAGTGGACGGCGTCGGCGTGGGATGAGATGCGATTCGCCCTACGCGGCGGCTCCTGGTGCGACGATGAGCGATACGCGCGCTGCGCGTACCGCTACAGGGGCGTTCCGGGCGGCTTCGACAATGATGGCGGCTTTCGGGTGGTGGTCTCCCTGGTAAGGTTTTGAGTGCTGACTGCTGATTTCTAAATGCTGGAGTTCTGAAAACTGAATTCTGGGGGGATGGTTTTAGGATCCCCGCTGCGCTTGGGAGGCTGCGCACAAGGGGGTACCTTTCCTTAAGCCGCCGTCAGGCAGCGCAACTAGCTAATTTCGGCATTTTCCAAGGAGGTTATGGGCATGACCAAACAAGCAGAAGCAATCGTCAACGTGTTGGCAGAGATAACCGGGGGACAGCAGCAGATTGCGCCGCAGGCCATAGCCTCTGCTCAGGCCATCCAGGCGGAGATTGTGCCCCAACTCAAAAGCAATCCTGCGTATGCCCGACTGTGGCAAGCGTTCCAAGCGCAACCGCAAGAACAGAAGCCGGTCCTGGTGGGCATCGTGCAAGTGCTGATCCAGACTGATCCTGCCCTGGAGGCCCGGCTGCAAGCGTTGCTCCAGCAGTATCAGGAAGCGACCCAAGGCGCCGGTCAACAGATCAACACCGGCGGTGGGGCGTACATCGGCGGCAGGGTGGATACCGGCGGCGGCTCCTTCACGGGCCGCGATAGCTACCACGTCGAGGGCGTGGGCAACGTCATCGGCGACAACGTGACCAACACCGTCATCCAGCAGCAGGGTGCCGACGCCGTGGCCTTGGCACAGGCTTTCGGAGAACTCTACGCCAGGATTCAACAAAATCAGCAGCTCAGCGAAGCCGAGCAAGCCGCAGCCCAGGAAGAGATCGCAGCTTTGCAACAGGCGGCGACCGCTCAAGGTGAGCAAATCGCCGAGGGTTTTGTCCGCACTCGTTTGCAGAACGTGCAGCGCATGGCGCCCGACATTGTGGACGTGGCGCTGGCAACGTTCGCCAATCCTGTCGCCGGCGCGGGCATGGTGATAAAGAAGATCGCGGAGAAGATGAAGGCCGACGCTGCGTAGCCGCGATTTCCAAATCGCGCCACGTTGACTGGAGAAGGAGGACATGATGAATACCTTAGATGATATAGATGAGCTACGTCGCCAAATCGCCGCACTCCAACGCGCTATTGCCGATTTCGAAAAGGCAGGTTTAGACGATGATGCAGCCGCGCTGCGCGCCCGGGTCGCCGGCCTACAAGCGCAGATCCAGACGCAAGGCGGCGCCGTGATCGCCGGGGATGTCAAAACGGAAGGTGGCGACTTCATCGGCGGCGATCAATACAACATCACCCTCGACCCGGAGAAAGCCTCGCGGGAGGAGCTGCTCCAGGCCTACTACCGTCAGCTGGCCGACGAGTGTGGCCAACTACCGCTGGGCACCGTCGATCCAGAGTTTGCGCGACCTGCCCGTCAGGTCGCGCTGCACCA
>CAZCPK010000516.1:0-2522 GCA_964500755.1 uncultured Anaerolineales bacterium | reverse complement strand
ACCGATGATCCCGTAGCTTGGCTGATCGCGCGTGCACGGCGGCGTCCGCACGCCAAAGCTGCGGATGTCGACGTTGACGGGGTCGTTGCAGACCTCCGGGATGATGCGCCGGGGCACGACGACCCGGGGGTTGGGGCAAGGCTTGTTGGGCCCGTCCATAATATGTTCCCAGATCAACGCGCGGCCCTCGGGCACCGCCTCGATGTTGAGAAAGAGCAGCGGCGCCGGCGGCTGGGCGGTCAGCTGCTCAAGATGGACGTGCTTGCCGTAGTGATCGATGTGGTCGACCCGCAGGAACCAGGCATCCTCGGCGTCGGTCACGGCGAGCTTGCCATTGTGCTGCTGGATCGAGGGGTGGCAGAGCGCCATGTCGTCCGCCACGGGGCGGAGACTACAGGAACGCGGGATCTCCAAATAGCGGCGCTGCCCGGTGACGAGATTCTCGCCCAGGAGCAACCGTCCGTCGTCCTCGCGCTGCGCCTGTTCCAGGAGCTCGCTCTTGCCGCCGCCGCTGGCGGCCTCGTGCATAAACGTCGTCACGTTATCGTAGGGCGTCACCACCTGCACGGCGGAACAATGGGTGGTGGTCCAGCCCTCACGCTCCCCCACCGTGAGCAGCACGCCGTAGATGCCTTTCTTGGCGCTTGGCCCCGGGTACAGATTGTAGGAGAAGACCTCGTGCGTCTCATCGAGTCGATTGTGCACCACGACTTGAGCGCCGTCGAAGTGGGTATGACGAAAAGGTGGCGCCACGTAGACGATGCCCTGGGGATCGAAATCCTCCGGGATCTCGTCGTCGGGGATGACGCCCTGCAGTAACCCCAGGCCCAGGGCGAAAAAGCCGGCATTGGCGGGAGCGATCAACACGGTGTCCATACCCATCCCCACCTTGCCGGAGACAAACCCGAACATCACCAACGGTCGCTCCTGCAGCCAGGCAAAAGTATCACGGCGCACCATAGTGAAGTCCTCACCAAAGCGCTCTCGAAAGGTCGGTTTGTCCGTCGGCTTGTTATCAGCAATAACCAGGCAGTGGGGGTCGCGACGACGCATGTACGGCTCCGGGTAGTTGGCCACGACGCCGTTCTTGACACGGCAGACCGTCGCCTCCAGGATCGATCCCTGATCCGGGACGTCGTACTTGACCTCAAAGTAGTTGCTGCCCAGCCCGCCACAGGCCAGATTGACCAGCTCGGTCATGGTGCTGGCGACCGTCAGCGACGGACAGTTACGAACAATGGCCTCAGTCTCTTCCGGTAAGTGATACTTCTTCCAATCCACGATGCTCCTCCTTTTTTTGGGTGATCGTACCCACGAAGCCCCCTCCGGACCACGATCACGTTAACACCCTGGCGCTATCCTAAAAGACCTCGTACAAAGGCAGTCCGATCGAAGGGCGCCAGGTCATCTAAACCTTCGCCGGTGCCTACGTAACGAATCGGCAAATCCAACTGATCGCCGATAGAGAGGACCATCCCCCCTTTGGCGCTGCCGTCCAATTTGGCCAGCACGATGCCGGTGACCTCCACGGCGTCCATGAAGTGCTGGGCCTGCGCGAGCCCGTTCTGCCCCGTGGTCGCGTCCAGCACCAGAAGCGTCTCGTGCGGCGCCCAGGCGACCCGCTTGGCGGTAATGCGGCGTAGTTTCTCCAACTCGGCCATCAGGTTGTGCTGGGTATGTAACCGTCCGGCGGTGTCGATGATAAGCATATCCCGCTGTTTGGATTTGGCGGCCTGGACGGCGTCGTAGACCACGGCCCCCGGATCGCTGCCGGGCTCACCCGCGACGACGGGCACGTCGACGCGCCCCCCCCAGATCTTCAACTGATCGATGGCGGCCGCCCGAAAGGTATCTCCCGCCACCAGCATTACCTTGCGTCCCGCTTCCTTGTAGTGATGCGCCAACTTGGCGATGCTCGTCGTCTTGCCCGAGCCGTTGACGCCCACGACCAGGACGACGGCCAGCGGCCAATCCAGGTTCATGGGCTCCCCCTCGGGCAGCAGCGCCATAATCTCCTGCTGTACGCGACGTTGTAGATCCTCGACCTGATAGACGCCCTCCGACTGGACGTAGTCCCGCAGGCGATCCACAAGCTTCAGAGTGGTCTGTACACCGACGTCTCCCTGGATAAGCAGCGCTTCCAACTCCTCCCAGGTCTCGTCGGTAATCTCACCGCCGCCCAAGAGGTTGACGATCTGCCCAAATACAGTTTTGCGTGTTTTTCTAAGGCTCTCAAAAATACCTTTCACAAGACCTCCCTACAGGATTATAGGTTCGTGTCCGCTTGCGTCAAGCAGCGTCACCACCAGGTTTTCTCGCTTACGTCAATCCCCCACGCCTGCAGGCGCTCAAGTAACTCTTCCCAGTGGGTATCGTCAACGACGGCGGTGGCGGACTGTTTACCATCCAGGGGGGTAAGCCAGCGCCGAAAGCGGGAGTCCGTCTTGCGCAGCTCTTGCAGCGCCTGCGCGCTTTCCAGACGAATCAACCGCACGCGCGCCGTCCGGGCGACGCCCTCAGCC
>CAZCPK010000515.1:0-2528 GCA_964500755.1 uncultured Anaerolineales bacterium | reverse complement strand
CGGGATGGACCATGCCCGCGCCGGCGATCTCCAGCCAGCCGGTGTACTTGCAGACCGGGCAGCCGTCGCCGCCGCAGAGGATGCAGTCCATATCGACCTCGATGCTCGGCTCGGTGAAGGGGAAGTAGGAGCTGCGGATGCGCATCTCGTGTCCGGGACCGTAGAAGAGCTTGACGAACTGCGTCAGCGTGCCGATCAGGTCGGTCATGGTGATCTCTTTGCCGACCGCCAGGCCCTCGACCTGATAGAACTGGTGCTCGCTCCGGGCCGTGATCTGCTCGTAGCGGTAGCACTTGCCGGGCAGAATCACGCGGATCGGCTCGGGCGTGCCGTCCGGGCCGGCGGTGGCGCGCTCGCGCATCACGCGGATCTGTCCGGGCGACGTGTGGGTCCGCAGCAGCCGTTGATCGTCGACCCAGAAGGTGTCCCACATGTCGCGGGCAGGATGGTAGGGGGGGATGTTGAGGTAGTCGAAGTTGTACGTCTCCAGCTCCACGTCCGGCGCCTGGTAGATCTCGAAGCCCATGCGCTCGAAGATATCGTAGATCTGCCGGAGCGTCTGGGTCGTCAGGTGCAGGTGCCCCGACGTGACGGGACGGCCCGGCAGCGTGACGTCCACGGCGCTCTCGGCGAGTTGCGCCTCGACCTCCGCGTGCTTCAGCTGCTGGGCGCGACGCTCGTAGGCGGCCTCCAGCTCCTGCTTGATCTCGTTGACGCGCCGCCCAAAGTTCGGACGATCCTCCTGAGGTAGTTGGCCGATGGAGCGCGTCTGGAGCGTGACCTTGCCCTTGCGGCCCAGGTACGTCTTGTACCAGCTTTCGAGCGCGGCGAGCGACGCGTTCTCCTGCAGCGAGGCTAACGCCTCCTCTCGTACCTGTTCCAACTCATCGAATGAATTCATCTGCTTGCCTCCTTGTTCCTTAGTCGTGTAGTCGCTTGGTCTGATGGTCGAGCTGTTGGTGCCGTCGGATTGTCGGATTATTGGACTAAGTGACCATCCGACTAAATGACTAACAGACCAAAACAGAAACGCCCCCGTCCCCGGTAGGGACGAGAGCGTAACTCCCGCGGTACCACCCTCTTTGCGCCAACTGTCAACCTGGCGCCGCTTACCCACACTACCCATTGATTGGATGATGGGTTGCCCCGATAACGCCGGGCCGGCGGAGCTGCTTATTTAGTCGGATAGTCTGGTCGTCTTTAGTCCGGTAGTCCTCTGCTGAGGGCTTGGACTATCAGACCATGAGACTAAGGGACTTATATGACTACCCCCTGTTCAGCAGTCGGCTCCGGGGCGAACTTCTTTACGCTTACACCAAACCGGGCTTCCAGTCTGGGCCCGGTCTCCCTGACGGTGACCGCGTAGGTACTTTTCCCCATCATCGCCTTTGTGTATCCTGATCCTTATTATCTTCAGGCCAGCTGATTTGTCAAGACGCGTAAGCCACGGGTGGGGGAGCGCTTGCACCATGAAGCGCGTCGTGCTGCGTCGTGCTTGCCCCAAGACGCCGGCATGCATCGAGGATGTATGAGTGGGCCATTCGATACCTAAGCCCCTTGAACAGCTTGTATAAGGAGCCTTAATCAGTCTGGTCCGCTTGCTTGACGATCATGGCGCCGGTCGACGCGCCGACGTCCCGACCGATGACGGGACATTTGATCTGCAACAGGAAGAAGAGCCCCGGGTGACCGCTGTCGCTCAGGGTCTCGTAGTTGGCCTGGCCCTTGGCGAGGACGAGATCCGCCGCCTCGAACGTTCGGCGGAATGCCTCCGAACAGCGGTCCAGCAGCGTGCCGACGGCTTGCGCACCGTTGCTTATCAGCGTGGCGACCGTGTCGACGCCCGCAGCGACGGCGTCGTCCCACGTGGCGTCGTTGATCGCCGGCCCGCCCTTGACGACGTAGGTCACGGGCCCGTCCAGTGTCTCGATCAGCAGCCGGTCGAAGACCGTCTCGCCGGCGTTGTCCGCCAGGTAGAGCACCTCGGGGGCGTCCTGCAGCGCCGCGCGGAGCGCGTCACGGTGGTCGACGGCGACGTCCGCCGTCAGCATGCGCGCGATGGTCTCCTGGAGCGCGTACGCTTCGCCGGCGCCGAAGTCGATGATATTGCCCGCGATGGCGAGCCGCAGGGCGACGTCGAGCGGATCGTCGGCCCGGGCGATGCGCTCTCGGAGTTGGGGCAGCAACGCCAGCGCCTCCTGCGTGCTCTGGGCCTTGACCGTCGCGTAGGGGTCGGGGTCGGCGGTCGCGTCGCGGACCAGCGCGTGGATGTAGACGCTCATCTCCGGCGGGGTTTGCCCGGCGTCGAAGTCCAGCAGGGCGACCATGACCCGGCGGAGGAGCGTCGCCTGAGTGGTCTCGTCGGCGCCGGCAAAGCGCGCGGCCTGCAGCGTCTGGCGTAGAAAGCAAGGGTAGCAGTCGAGATACGTTCGCATGGTGGGGACTCCTTAGGGAATTAATTCAGACGTCAAAGGTTGGCTCTACTGAAATAACTAAATATCTCACCACAGAGACACGAAGGGCACAGA
>CAZCPK010000514.1:0-2545 GCA_964500755.1 uncultured Anaerolineales bacterium | reverse complement strand
CCCAGCACCAACCGATACGCCCTCACCCACCGCCACCCCTTCTCCCATGGCCACGTCCCGCCCCACCGAGACGCCGACGGCGACCTACCCGCCGCCGCCGGACGAAGTGCACGTCCCTATCCTGATGTACCATTACGTCTCCGAGCTGCCGGCGGACGCCGACGCGATTCGCTACGGATTGACGGTGACCCCGGAGCGCTTCGAGGCGCAACTGCAGTACCTGAAGGCGCAAGGCTATACGACCGTGACGCTCCGCGACGTCTACGACGCGCTCAGTGTCGGAAAACCCCTGCCTGAGCGGCCCATCGTACTCACCTTCGACGATGGGTACAAGGATACCTACACCGTGGTGACGCCACTCCTGCAGAAATACGGCTTCGTCGGCGAGTTCTTTGTCCTGGCGACGCCGGCGCACTTCGAAGCGCCCAACTACTTGCGATGGAGTGAGATGCAGGAGATGGCCAACGCCGGTATGATGATCCAGGGACATGGGCGCGACCACCACGACCTGCGCGGGCGCAGCTACGACTTCCTGGTCTACCAGATCCTGGGCATCAAGGAGGCCGTGGAGGCGCACACCGAGCGTCCCGTGACCTTCTTCTGCTATCCCGCCGGGAAGTATGACGAGGACGTCAAGGCGGTGGTGGCGTCGGCGGGCTATCTCGGCGCCGTCACGACGGAGTGGGGCGCCACGCAGCGCCTGGACAACCGCTACACCTGGCCCCGCATCCGCGTGCAAGGCGGCTGGACGCTGGAGACTTTCGCCGGTGTGCTGGCAGGTCTCCCCCAACAGGCGACGGAGGAATAAAGGCATGCACGAACTGGAACAGTGGTTCCCAGGTCCGTCACCGATACCGCGCCCTTCTACCTTGCTGGGCACTGTCGTCAGGGGGAGCCTCAGCAAAGGATTGGAGGTCAACCTGGCGGCCGGCCGGATCATCGAAGGATTGGCCGTCGGGCGGTACGTCGTGGTGCGGGGACGCACCGACCTGCGCTTCTTCGGCATGGTCACCGACGTGGTGCTGGAGACGCGCACTCCCGAGATCGAGCAGCTGCCGCCCGCCGACCCGGAGAGCTTCATGGCCAAGGTCTATCGCGGCACGCTGACCTACGGACGCGTCCACGTCACCCCAATGTTGGTGTTGGAGCCCAACGGTGAAGTGCGGCCCGCCAAGACCGTCCCCTCACACTTTACCCGCGTCTTTGACGCCACGCCGGAGGAGGTGGCGGAGATCTTCGGCGACGTGGAGGAGAAAGGGCGTTTTTACATCGGAGAGCCGTTGGAGATGGAGGAGACGCGTATCGCCCTGGACCTACGTCGCTTCGTGGAGCGTTCCAGCGGCGTCTTCGGCAAGAGCGGCACGGGGAAGACGTTCCTGACGCGCATGCTGTTGGCCGGGATCATCCAGGATCGCGCCGCCGTCAATCTTATCTTCGATATGCACAACGAGTACGGCTGGAAGAGCAAGGACGAGGCCAACCAGGACATCAAGGGGCTGCGTCAGCTCTTCTACGACGGGCGGGTCAGTGTCTTTACCCTTGACCCGGAGTCTTCGCGGCGCCGGGGCAGCAAGGTGGATTACACCGTACGCATCGGCTACGACCGACTTGATCCAGAGGATCTGGAGATGTTGGCGCCGCTCTTCGGCTTCACCGACGTGCAGACCAACGCGCTCTACATGCTGCGCCGCCGGCTGGGTCACCACTGGGTCCGCCGGCTACTTGCCGAGGAGCCCGACGAAGGTGTGTCGGCTCTCTCCGACGAGGATAAGATCCACGCGGGCACATTGGGCGCCATCCAGCGGAAGTTGATGCAGCTGCACCGTTTTGGCTTCCTGGTCGATAAGGCGCCGGACGACCCCGTCGGCCGGATTCTGGACTATCTGGAGAGCGGTAAGAGCGTCATTCTCGAATTTGGGCGCTATGGTAACGCGCTGGAGGCCTACATTCTGGTCGCTAACTACATCACCCGCCGCATCCACCATGCCTACGTGGGGCGCAAGGAGGCGTCGCTGGGCGGTGAGGGGCGGGAGCCGCGCCCGCTGGTCATCACCATCGAGGAAGCGCACAAATTCCTGGATCCTGCCATCGCCAAACACACCATCTTCGGCACCATCGCGCGCGAGATGCGCAAATACAACGTGACGCTGCTCGTCGTCGACCAGCGGCCCAGTGGCATCGACCCGGAAGTGATGAGCCAGATCGGCACGCGGGTCACGGCGCTCCTTGACGAGGAGCACGACATCCGCGCCGTCTTCTCCGGCGTCGCGGGTACGACGACGCTACGCGAGGTGCTGGCGCGCCTGGAGACCAAGCAGCAGGCGCTCTTGCTCGGACACGCCGTCCCCATGCCCATCGTGATTCACACCCGCGACTACCGCGACCTCTACGGCGAGATCGCGGGCAACGCCGTCGACGTCGACGACGCGGCCGCCGCGCTCTATGGATAAAGGCGACTGCGGTGAAAGAAATCAGGCTCTCTGGGATTTCGCGGGTAGTCCAAAAACGATCTAAAATTTTTACCACAGAGGGCACGGATTTTCAC
>CAZCPK010000513.1:0-2547 GCA_964500755.1 uncultured Anaerolineales bacterium | reverse complement strand
GCGTGAGACAGGCCAGGATGGCGATGCCGTCGAGCCAGACGGTACAAGAGCCGCACTCGCCGGCCTCACAGCCCGTCTTGGTCCCCGTCATGCCCAGGTCGTCGCGCAGCATGTGCAGCAACGTCTTCCCGTTGGCGCCGTGGACTACCACGTTCTCGCCGTTGACGGTGCACTGAATGGGCTCGTCCCCGGACGTATGGTGGGCGATGGTGGGACCGGAAAGGCGCGGTCGACAACGCAAACGTCCTCCCCGGTGGATTGGATGTGACTTCCCCCAGAGCAGGACGATGTCGTCGGGCATAGGTAGACCCTGGCGCGTCTCACCACTGCGCAGGTACTGTAGCCCTCGGTTTATCAGTCTCACGACCTCCTCTTCACGGAACCACGCGGAGCCCCGCACGTCATCGATGGTCTGAGTGGATTCGACTGCCAGTTCGGCTGCCTCTGCGATACGCTCATCGCTGAGCGGGCCGCCGACCAGCATCTTCTCCGCTTCCTTTGCCCGCACGATGGTGGGCGCCACGGCCCCCAGGGCGATGCGGGCGTCGGTGACTTTGTTGCGATGTAGGGTCACAATCAGCGCGACGTTGACGCTGGCGATGGCCAATAACTTCCGGGGACGTAACTTGAGATAGAGCCCGCATTGATCTTCGGAGAGCGGCTCGAAGGCGATGTCGGTCAAGATCTCGTCGGGCTCCATGACGTTGCAGCGAACGTGGGTGCAGAAGTCCTCTGCACTCACCGTGCGCTCGCCTCGAGAACTGAGGAGCGTTACCTCGGCTTCAAGCGCCTGCAACGTGGTGATCGTATCGTTGGCCGGTGTGGAGGTGATGAGATTGCCGGCGATGGTGCCGCGATTCCGTAACTGCGGTCCGCCCACACCCCAGCACGTCTGAGCCAAGGGAAGCGCGCGTTCCTGGATAAGCGGCGAAGCCGCCGCCTGAGCGTGGGAGACCATCGGCCCCAGATGAATGCGCCCGTCATCTCCAAGGCGGATCTCATCCAGTCCCCCCACCCGGGTGATATCGATCAGGACCGACGGTGTGCGCACTTCCTCCCGGATCTCCAGAATAAGATCTGTACCTCCGGCGATGATCCGTGCCGCTCCGGCGTTTTTTTTCAGTAGCTCAACAGCGTCCTGCAGGTCGGTCACCGTGTAATAGATATCCCAATGTGCCATCCGTCGCTCCTTCATTTTCGTGTGACCGGGTAACTGTAGCGATTCCAAGGCTTTCTGCGGCCTCTCAGCGCCTCCCGGCAGCGTTTTTCCGAGTCAGCAATCTTGGTTTCATTTGCTTTGCTCTTGCCCACGGGCGTTGTGAGGCATCAAAAGCCGTTTTCGCCCGCCGATTTGCTTACGTATAACACGTAAGCGGCTGGAATTTACCTTATCGTCAGGGCTTACTCTGCACGTCGAATCTCGCTGATAATGTACAGGGGCCGCTCACGTTCCTCATTATATATGCGTCCGATATACTCTCCCAGAATGCCCATCATCCACAGCTGTATTCCACCGACGAGGAGCACCAGACTGGCGGTCAATCCCTGCCCGGCCAGGGGCGCCTCTCCCTGCAGCCGCAGGATCAACAGAACCAGCGCCAGAATAAAGCCCCCGCCGAAGGCCACCGTTCCGGCCCACGTCGCTAACTTTAAGGGGAGAAAGGAAAAACCCGTGATGGCGTCCAGCGCCAGCCGGAACATCTTGTGGAAAGGATACTTGGTCTCTCCCGCCGATCGCGCCGCGCGCCGATAGTCCACCCCGATCTGCCGGAAGCCCACCCAGGCGACCATGGCCCGCACAAATCGGTGATGCTCCCGCATGCCCCGCAGTACCTCGATGACCTTGCGGTCGAGTAGACGGAAATCTCCCGCCTCCATGGGAATGGTAACGTTCGTCAAGGCCTGAATTAACTTGTAGAAGAGTCGTGCCGTGAAGAGCTTGAACCAGGTCTCCCCCTCTCGCTCACTGCGGACGGCGTAGACGACTTCGTACCCCTCACGCCACCGGGCGACGAGATCGGCGATAACCTCCGGCGGGTCCTGGAGATCGGTGTCGATAACGATGACCGCCTCACCGCGCGCGTGGTCCATCCCGGCGGTGATGGCCAGCTGATGTCCAAAATTCCGGGAAAAATGCAGGATCACGACGTGTTCAGGATCCTGCGCGTGCAACTGATCCAACAATACCGGTGTGCGATCGTGGCTGCCATCGTTGACCAGCACGATCTCCCAGGGCTCACCCAATTCCTCCATGACGTCTCGAACGCGGGTATAAAATTGGGCGATGAGCTTTTCTTCATTATAAACAGGTCCAACAACAGAGATACGTGGGAGCATAAGGTCACCTCGGGTTCAGTGTAAAGTATTGTAGTCTCTCTGGTTGTGGAGTGCATTCTGGTGCCTCCTAAGTATACGTCCAACTAGGCGGGCGTGCAACTCTAGCTACGGGCAAGCGAACCGGTTCTAAGGCTTGCCAAGGTTACTCAGCGGCTCCTCTAGCTTCCCCCGATTTGGTGGACAGTTGATTAAGCAAACTACTGCTCCTGA
>CAZCPK010000512.1:0-2557 GCA_964500755.1 uncultured Anaerolineales bacterium | reverse complement strand
GCCGGCGTCGGCCAGCAACTGCCGCGCCTGCTCCGGGTCGCGTTCCGGGATGGGCGTCTCCTCGGTGTAGTAAGTTTCGTAGAGCGGCCCGACGGGGCTGTCGCGCCCCACGGCGCCGTAGCCCTGCTGCACCAGCTGGAAGATGGCCTCGCGATCCGTCACCAGCTTGAGCGCCTGGATCACCTGCGGATCGTTGCCGGGTTCCTGGTCGCTGCGTAGCCGCACCAGGGCGAACTGGTTGGTGGCGATGTCGGACGTATCCAGGTTCCCCACGTTCTGCAGGCTCTCGTAGAGCGGCGTGGAGAGGTCCATGGTCAGATCGGCCTGCCCGCCGCGCACGGCGTCCGCCGCTGCCGTCTGCTCATTGAAGAAGATGATCTCCAGACTCTGCAGGTGCGGCTGCCCCTCGATGAAGTAGTTCTCGTTGGCCCGCAGCGTCAGGCGATCCTCTGGCTGGTACGCCTCCACGATAAAGGGCCCGGTGCCGTTGAAGTTCTGGTCGGCGTCCTCGGTGCCCGCCTTCATCATCAGCGCGTGATTGTCGCTCAGATCGTAGAGGAAGAAGGGGTTGGTATCGGAGAGCGTGAAAGTCACCTCCAGATCGCCGGTGGCCTCGACGGCGGTGATGTTGCTGTAGAGATCGACGGTGGGGAGGCCCTCCGTGTCGCGCAGGCGCTCAAAGGTCCAGACGACGTCCTCGGCGGTGAACTCGCTCCCGTCGTGGAAGGTCACGCCCTCCGCCAGCTGGAAGGTGTACGTGAGGCCGTCCTCGCTGCGTGTCCACTCCGTCGCCAGGCGCGGCTGGATGTCGTTGTTCGCGTCGACGTCCACGAGATAGTCGTAGACGTGATTGGCGATCAGCACCTCGGCGTCGGACGAAACGTACGCCGGGTCGGTCTGGGCGATGGGGAAAGCGGTCACCCGCAGCGTGCCCTCGCGCAGGGCCTCGGTCGGGGCGGCGGTGGGTTCTTCGATCTCCGCCTCCGTTGGCTCCATGGTCTCCTCTTCCGTCGGCTCTTCGGTGGGTATCGACGTATCGGTCCCGCCACAGCCCGCGAGAACCAACGTCAGGGCAAGCAGCGCGAACCCTATAATCGTGACATATCGCTTCTTCATGGTATCTCCTCTTCATTGATTCGGACTTACTTTAGTCCGCCGAAGGCAGATCGAAGGCGGATCGTGGTGGAAACCACCGCCTTTAGGCGCATTCTCTTTCAGGCGGCGGTTTAGACCGCCGCAAAGCATCCTACCGGCTATCAGCCGGTAGTGGTTGAATTCTGTTTCTCATAGGCGAGTTGGAATGACGGTCTCTCTTCTATATAGACTCGCCTGCGGGGACGTTTCTTACGTCAATTTCATATAGCCATCGTAGCATACCGCTCGCTTAATCGCCTATGGCTTGCGTTAGAGGAGACGTTGGCCTACGTTGGAGAAAGGTGAGGCTTCATGTCTGTCCACTGGCCCTTTCTGACTTCTGCGCATAGTAACGCCGGCACGCGTCCTCACGTCCGCGGACGACGCGCTTGCCCTGTAGAGACCCATGGGTCTCCGTCACCACCGTCGCCTGATCCTCACGGTCATCTTTTTCATAGTAGATAACGACCCAATCGTCGGTCTTACCCAACTTGTGGGCGCGGGCCGTGTTGGAGTAGAGCGCCGTGAATTGCCAATTGTCCCGCCGCGTGTTGAGGATGGGAAGCCAGGCCTCGTTCTCGGGATTGAAGCGCTTGGGCGCGATCGTGCGGAGTTCATCGGCCTCGGCCTTGCGGCGGTATTCCGCGTCGACGTCGAGCAGCGTGGCGACGTCTGGCGTTTCACGCGGGGGCTCCGCGTCGTCGCCGCGCTGTAGGCGGCGTTGCGCTGCGCCGCTCAGCATCCCGGCGAGGCTCACCTTGACGCCCGCGACCCGCTCGGATCCGAAGCCCTCAACCTCCGCCAGCCGTCCTTCGTGGGCGGCTTGTTCCAGCTCCTCGAGCGAATGGACGTCGAGTGTCTCCACGATACGTTTTGCAAGCTCTTCGCCGACACCCGGCACCTGGGTGAAGAGGGCCTCCGGCGCGATCTCGCCCTGCAGTTCGCGGCGCAGGCTTGACTCGCCCGTCCTGACAAACTCGCCGATGACCGCCGCGATACCCTCGCCGATGTCGGGTATCGCCTCCAGCGTCTCGGGGTCGCGCCGGCGGACCAGCTCGGCGAGGGAGTTATCGATGCCGCGGACCCGTTCGGCGGCCCGTCGATATGCGCGTATGCGGAAGGGTTGGCTTTCCTCTTGTTGCTCCAGCAGCGCCGCGATGCGGTCGAGGAGGCTGGCGATCTCCTCGTTGGTGGGTTTTGATTGAGCCATGCGCATCCCTCACTTTCACTTTCGTGAAGATTTCTAAAATTATACTATATCTATCTTCATTATAAGGGAGAAACGGCGATAGCACCAAGTGGGGGATTATTGGGGGCAAACGAAGTGGTTTTAAGGCTTTCTCAGGTTGCTCAGCGCCTCCTGGCAACGCTTACCCCGGTCATCAACCCGGCTGCGTTTGCCTTGTGCGCGGCTAAGCACGTT
>CAZCPK010000511.1:0-2571 GCA_964500755.1 uncultured Anaerolineales bacterium | reverse complement strand
ATCCGTGCCATCTGTGGTAAAAATTTACAATCGTTTTTGGTCCACCCGGCGAAATACCAGAGACCCAGTTAATCAACGGATAACCCAAGCGTCTCCTGCACATAATGGAGTCCCGGCCTCCTTGTGGCTGCACTGCTGGAAGAGCAGCAACTATCGTCGGACCGGGCGAACGATCGGGGGACAATCCTCCGATCGTTCGCTTTGGGCATGGGTAGATCTTCGGGATTTCGAAGCGAGTGGTCAGCGAAGACCCTCGCCAATGTCGCAGAACGTGCTTAGCCGCGCACAAGGCAAACGAAGCTGGGTTGATGACCTGGGTAAGCGTTGCCAGGAAGCGCTGAGCAACCGTAGAAAGCCTTAAAACCGCTTCGTTTGCCCGCTTCACGGGCAATCTTTTGCCCCCTCGAAGCTGTGTTATACTGTTAGCCAACCCAGTGATCAAAGGAGACCCCGATGTCCAACACATTCTCTCAAAACTTGACCCTACGCAAGCAGTTAATTGAGGTAGCGCAGCGGGCGGAAGATCTGGACCTGCTGATCTATTCCGCCGGTAACTTCAGCGCCCGCATACCCAACAGCGACAGCGTCCTGATCACCCCCAGCGGCGTGCCCTACTCCGATATGCAACCGACCGACATCGTGACGATAGATCTCTACGGCAACAAGCTCGATGGGGAACACGAGCCTTCCTCGGAGAAAGTGATCCACACCTTAGTGTACCGCCGCGACCCGTGGGTCCAGGCCTGCGCGCACACCGAGTCGCCCTACGTCAACGCGCTCTACGCCATGAATCTCGACGTTCCCAACGTGCTCGACAACTTCGTCTACCTCTTCGCGGGCAAGGGTCTCGCCGTGGGACCCGCCATGAAAAGCGCCAGCCGGGAATTCGCCGAGGCGACGCTGGACGCCATGGGCGACCACTTTGGCGTCGTCTGGAAGAACCACGGGCTCTTCTGCGTGGGCGCCAGCGTCGAGACGGCGTTCCGCCGCTGCTGGGTGGCCGAACAGACCGCGCGGGTCTATCACCTGACGCTGGCGCTGCAGCGCGGCGAACCGGATCTCATCCCAGAAGAGCAGCAACAGGCGATGGTCGAGGCCGCGCGCACCTGGGGCTGGGGCAAGGCGATCTAGCGGGCTAGAAGAACAATGCGGTGACAGCGACGCCCTAGCCGCAACTCGCTGACCACTCACTTCAAAATCCCATAGAAGGCCACAGCATCTGGCACCACGAATGCCACAATCCAATCAGGTCGTAAGTTCCACTACAGCCGGGCGAACCATGTTATTATTCGGGTGACCAGAAGGTCGGGGCGTAGGCGTGAAGCCGCGCCAGGAGCGGACGCAGGTCCGCTGTCGGCAGGACAATGTCGGCGGCGGCGCTCACCTCGGGGCGACTGGGCTGCACCGCCACGCTGACGGCGGCCCGCGCGAACATGGGGAGGTCACCCCGGGTGTCTCCCACGACCAGCGTATGGGCAGGCGGAACGCCGAGCCGCTCCTGGAGCGCCGCGACGACCTCTCCCTTGTTGGTGATGGTGACCGTCGCCACAGCGTCCCCGGTGACGATCTCGCCCGCCCCATCCTCGCCGGGACCAAAGACGATCTCGTTGGCGAAGACGTGGGAGATGCCCAACTCCTGCGCCACGATCTCGGCGTGGAAGAGCAGGCCCGCGCTGACCAGGGCCACTTCGACGCCGTGAGATCGCAGCGTCGCGATGGTCTCCCGGGCGCCGGGCGCATAGGGAATCTCCCGGACGATCCGCTCGACGACGGCGCGGGGCGTGCCCTTCCAGAGACCGGCATCGCCCCGCAGCCACTCCTCGTAGGTCAACTCGCCCGCCAGCCCGCGGGCCGTCAAGGCTGCAGCCTCCTCGACGACCCCGAGCTGCTCGTGCAGGTGAACGTAGGGATCCCGCAACGGCTTGAGCGTGCCGTCCAGATCGAAGACGGCCAACTCCAACGTGTTCTGAGGAGAGACGGGGCTCACGCTTGTTCATCCTCCTGCAGATAGCGATCAAACCAGGTGCGGATCCAGTCGAGGCGGGCGATGCGTCGGTCGGTGCGCCCCTGCCGCGAGAGGCCGTGCGGCTCCTCGGGAAAGATGACGAACTCCGTGGGCACCTCCAGCGTCTTCAACGCCACGAAGAGCTGCTGCCCCTGCTCCAGTGGGCAGCGCAGATCCTGAGCGCTGTGGATGATGAGCGTGGGTGTGGTCGCGCTGCCGACGTGTTTGAGCGGGGAGCTCTCCCACAGCGTCTCGATGTCCTCGTAGGGCGCCAGGTTGCCGAAGGGCTGCTGGAAGTGCCAGTTGAAGTCGCTGGTGCCCCACATGCTGATGAGGTTGTTGACGCTGCGCTGGGTGACGGCGGCGGTGAAGCGGTCGGTGTGCCCGATGATCCAGGAGGTCATGTAACCGCCGTAGCTGCCGCCGGTGACACCCATGCGCTCGATGTCGATGTAGGGACGCGCCGCCACGAGGTCGGTCCAGGCCATCAGGTCGGCGTAGTCGGCGTCGCCCCAGCCGCCCCAGATGGCGCGGGCGTGCTCCTCGCCGTAGCCACTGCCGCCCCG
>CAZCPK010000510.1:0-2575 GCA_964500755.1 uncultured Anaerolineales bacterium | reverse complement strand
GCACTTCACCCGGCCCATGCTCAGGCGAAGGCCTCCCATCATCTCCTCGATGTCCGCCAGTTCCATTGCGTGGACTTCTTCCGGCGTTTTCCCCACGACCTCATCGGTCAGCAGAGAGGCCGCCGCCATACTGACCACGCATCCGTGGCCCTCAAACTTGACCTCAGCGATGCGTCCTTCATCGTCGAGATTGGCGGTGAGGCGAACGCTGTCTCCGCAGGTGGGATTATCCTGGTGCATGTCGATGTCGGCGTCTTCTAAAATTCCAAAATTCCGCGGGTCGTGGTAGTGATCCAGTAACTCTTCACGGTATAGGCTGCTCATTATGCTCCTCTCAAAGTGGTCGGTTGGTCAACGGTCGCTTGGTCGTAGGAAGTGCCGGGACGCTTCACCGGCGGAGGATGCGCACTACGTCGTGTAGGCCCTCGACCAGGGCGTCGGTATCCTCGCGAGTATTATAGACATAGTAGCTGGCGCGCGCGCTTGCCACCAATTGGAAGCGGTGATGCAGTGGTTCCGCGCAGTGTTGTCCTGCCCGGATGCAGATGCCGGCCTCGTCCAGGATGGAAGCGGTGTCGTGGGGGTGAATGCCGTCCAGCCAGAACGAGACGGCGCCACCGCGCCGCTTGGCCCCGGCGCCCAGGATGTGGAGGCCGGACACCTCCGGCAGTCGCTCCAGCGCGTAGGCGACCATCTCTTTTTCGTGCTGCCGCACCGCGTCCATGCCCAGCTCCGAGAGGAAGTCCACGGCTGCGCCAAAGGCCACGGCCTCCGCGATAGCCGGCGTGCCCGCCTCGAATTTGTAGGGGAGGTCGTTCCACGTGCTCTCTTCCTTGGAGACCGTGCGGATCATGTCACCCCCATAGAGAAACGGCGGCATAGATTCCAGGAGCCCTCGGCGTCCCCAGAGCGCGCCGATCCCCGGCGCGCCCAGCTTGTGACCGGAGAAGGCCAGGAAGTCCGCGCCCAACGCCTGGACGTCCACGGGAAGATGCGGGACGGCTTGGGCGCCGTCGAGCGCGACGATGGCGCCTGCTTCGTGGGCCAGCCGGATGATCTCGCGGGCGGGGGGGATGGTGCCGAGGACGTTGGACATCAAGGAGAAGGCGACCAGTTTGGTGCGCCCGTCGGCCAACAGATCGGGTAACGGACCCAGATCCAGGTCCCCTGCGTCCGTGACCGGCAGGAACGCGATCTCGACGTCCTTTTCCTGGGCCAGCTGCTGCCACGGCACCAGGTTACTGTGATGTTCCATCTCGGTGAGAATGATGCGGTCGCCCCTGGTCAGATTCTGCCGTCCCCAGCTGTAGGCGAGCAGGTTAAGACCCTCGGTTGCATTCCGTACCCAGATGACCTCCGCCGCCTCCGGCGCGTTGATGAATGCGGCGACCTTCTGGCGGGCCGTCTCGTACTGCTCCGTTGCTTCCTCGGCGAGCGTGTAGATCCCCCGATGGACGTTCGCGTAGCTTAGGCGGTAGACGCGCGCCAGGGCGTCGATGACCACCTGGGGCTTCTGGGCACTGGCCGCACTATCCAGGAATACCAGGCGTTGCCCGTGAACCTTACGGCGGAAGATGGGAAATGCCTCCCGGATTTTCTGACTGTTCCAGGTCATACTTTGCCTCCTGTGTTTCTCCGGATCAAGGTGAGCACTTCGCTGGCGACCTCCTCAACGGACTTTCCGGTGACGTTGATGACGCGCCAGCGATTCTGCGCACAGAGATGTCGAGCGTGTTGTATCTCCTGGTGGACCTTCTCGTAACCAAAGTAATCTGCATCTTCGTCCATCCCCAGGTGCCGCGCGCGAGATCTCCGCAGATCAACCAGGTACTCGGTGGTGCCCGTCAGACCGTAGATTTGGTCGTGAGGCAGCTTCAGCAGCGTCTTATTCAGCGGAATCTCCGGTACAATCGGCACGTTTCCCACAAACCAGCCCCGATAGGCCAGATAGATTGACGTGGGCGTCTTCATGGTCCGTGAAACTCCTACCAGCACGATCTCGGCGTTCGTGAGCTCCTCGATGTGTTTGCCGTCGTCGTGGCGGATGGCGTATTCTACCGCCTCGATGCGTCGGGTTCGTTCCTCACGGATCTGGGAGTACAGCCCCGGCTCCTCCTTGGGGGAGCGGGCCAGGTGAGTGGAGAGACGCTCCAGCATGGGCCCCATGAGATCCATGGCGTCAACGGTGTGGAAACGAGCCTCTTCCAACATCAATCGGCGTAGATCGGCGGATACTAGAGTGTGGACGATCAGCGCGTCTTTCTGCGACGCCCACTCCACGACCGCTCGGACCGCTTCGGGCGTCTTGATTTGACTCTGACGAACCAGGCGCACGTCGGCGCCGGCAAACTGCGTCAGCGCCGCTTGCACGACCTGTTCGGCGGTCATGCCGGTGCCATCAGAGACGATAAAGATTGTTTGCATCGTAGGCTCCTCGAATTGAGTATACCATACTACAAAAAAACTGGGACTTGGTCGGACGCGCCTGCCATCAACTGTCCGGCGTCGTCCCCGAGATTGCGAAGCGAGTGGTCAGCGAAGACCCTCGCCAATGTCGCAGAACGTGCTTAGCCGC
>CAZCPK010000509.1:0-2582 GCA_964500755.1 uncultured Anaerolineales bacterium | reverse complement strand
TGCGCCACCGTTCCTCATGATCCGCGAGGGAGAAGGCGATCACCTCCCGGGACTTTTGTCCGTCAATCCACGTCGTGCTTAGAAATAAGACCTCGCTTTGCTCTTGCCAGACGTAATCGCCGACGGGCAGTTCGATCTCAATATCTTGTTCGTGTTTCAGAGCGTACGGGGTGGGGATCTCCTCTGCTTCTGATGGTCCTGAGGCCCATCCGCTGACTACCCAACATCCGCAGGCAAGCGCAATAATCAGTAGACCGATGCCTATAATTTTGAATGTCTTGCTACGTTTCATCTTGGCCCCCGTCTTATCGGGGAGGCGAGGTCGTGTGGTCCCTCTCGCCTCCCGTCGTGAACGTCGCGGTTACATATACCCGCAGCCGATGCCGCAGAGCGCGCCGCCGCAGACGAAACCGCAGAGGCCGCCGCCGGCCGGCGCCATCCCTGATCGCAGCGCCGATTCCTCAACCAGCTCCAGTTCCGTTAAGTCGATCGTGTGCATTCTTTTCCTCCGTTATTGTGTGTATGAGAATGAGTTTAGCAGATTCCGCCGCAAGCTGCGCCGACGCATGCTCCACCGCAGCCGCCCCCGACACAGGCCAGTCCACATAGTGCACCGAGTCCTGGCACGGTGATGGCAAGCTGGCTCTCTTCGAGGTCATTCAGTTCGGTCAGATCGATGTGTTCCATTTGTTACTCCTTTCATCTCTGGGAAACTACGTATTGAATATACGGGCGTGCCCTGGGTCTGTGTTGTCTACTTGAGCTTGGAAGGGCACATGTTATTTACTGCTCACACCAGACGCCGCAGATACTGCCGCCCTTACAGAGGATGCCGCATACACCGCCTCCGTTGAGCGCCATGCCGGAGTTCAGCACAGAGGTTTCCACAACTTCAAGCTCCGTCAGGTCAATGTGCTTCATATTCATCACCTCCTTTCCTTTACTCTGGGATCACTGTCAATTCTACAGACCACGTTCAAGCTCGTTCCTACTTTATCTCATCAGTGCGTGGAATGTAACGGCGTCCGCGCCGGTTTGTCCCTGTTGTTGGCGCCGGTTTTGCCCCTGTCGTCAACGACAGGGGGCGGATGAGGCCAAAGAAAAAGCCCCACAGAAGGTCTGTGGGGCTCGTGAGGGTCTCTTCGCTGGCGGCTACGTCACGTCCACCAGTCCCAGCCGGATGGCTTCTACGACCAATTCAATCCTTGAGGAGGTGTGCAGCTTTGCTTTGAGGTTGGAAACGTGAAAGCGCACCGTTCGTTCCGTGATATAGAGCGATTGCGCGATCTCCACGTTGGAAAGACCCTGGGCCAGCAGCGCTAACACTTCCATCTCGCGCTCCGTTGGGTGATCCGGTCCCAGTTCATCGTCGACGGCGCGTGCGGTACTGCGCTGCACCACCTTGGTGGCGACTTTGGGGCTCAACCACGTTTCATTTTCCGCTACCGTGCGCACCGCGCTGACGACGTGGGCGATGGCCTCGTCCTTGAGAAGATACCCGCCGGCGCCTTCGCCGAGGGCGCCAAAGACGTAGTGATCGTGAGCGTAGGCCGAGAGGATCAGGATCCGCACGTCGGGGTACTGCGCTCGCACCGCCCGCGTCGCTTCCAGCCCGTCCATCTCTGGCATCTGCGCGTCCAGGATCAAGACGTCGGGATGTAGATCTCGGGTCAGTGCGACGGCCTGGACGCCGTTTTCGGCCTGCGCCACGACCTCGATGTCGGCTTCCTTTTGCAAGGCGTTACAGATCCCCAGCCGTACGACCGGGTGATCGTCCGCCACGATCACGCGTAGCTTTTTCATGATCCCTCCCCGGAGCACCGGATATGACTTCCGTGGTGTGAGCTGGTCAGAGTCTTCTGTAGTTATACTAGGTTTTGCGAGGGATGCAAAATGCTGTTACATTGCGCGTTGGTCACAGAATCTCACGTAGACGTATGACTTATTAGAAGATGACGAGAAGGATGAGGGGGCTGATGGTGGAAATCGCGACGTGCATGATGCCAAGGCCCGGTTTTTTCTTCTTCCTGATGTACCATGCGGCGAGGATGAGATTTCCCACCCCGCCGATGATGGCCAGGATAAGCGCAATTGTTCGTAACGTCGTATTTAATTCACTCATAACATTTCTGTCCTTCTTGCGATCTTGCAGAAGAGAGGGAACGTTGTCAACGGGGAGAATTCCTGGTTTTACCCTGGGGATTCTCCCTGGGGTAGATCCTTCGTAGTCAACAGGCCTTGTGTCCAGGCCCAACGGGCCGCTTCCCGTCGAGAATGAACCTGGAGTTTGTGGAGAATGTTGGTTAGATGGTACTCCACGGTCTTCTCGCTGATCAATAGCGTGTCCGCGGTCTCCGCGTTGGTCTTGAACATCGCGACCTGTCGCAGTACCTCCATCTCCCGTTCCGAGAGCAGCTTGGAAGTCGCGTTATCTTCGGCGTCGCGCGCGGTGCTGCGCTGTACCATCTTGGCGGCGATCTCGGGACTCAACCACGTCTCCTGTTGGGCCACCGCGCGTACGGCGCTGACGACGTGGTCGACGGCCTCGGCCTTCAGAAGATAGCCGTCGGCGCCTTGGGAGA
>CAZCPK010000508.1:0-2592 GCA_964500755.1 uncultured Anaerolineales bacterium | reverse complement strand
CGACCGAGCACTGTCCGACCTGCGCGGTGCACTCGCTGGTGGACTTCCGGCCCGTCTTCAGCACGCCCGTCGACGCGCCCTTCAAGGCCGACGTGGCGCTGACCTACGCCTGCAATAACGCCTGTCCGCACTGTTACAACGAGCCCGAGCGTTTCACCATGTCCACGCTCACGCGTGCGCAGTGGTTTGAGGTCTTCGACCGCCTCGCCGCCGTCGGCGTGCCCCACGTTATCCTCACGGGCGGCGAGCCGACGCTGCACCCGGATCTGACGGAGCTCGTCGCCTACGCCGACGGCCTGGGCCAGATCGTCGGTATGAATACCAACGGACGCCGGCTGGCGCAGCGCGCCCTGGTCGATGCGCTCGTCGACGCCGGGCTCAACCACGTGCAGATCACGCTGGGCTCCCACCGCGCCGCCGTGCACAATGCCATGGTCGGCGCCGAGGCCTTCGCCGAGACCGTGGAGGGCATCGAGAACGCGCTGGTGGGCGACCTGCACACCCTCACCAACACCACCCTCACGCGGCGCAACGCCGAACACGCCCTGGAGACCGTCAACTTCCTGCACGCGCTGGGCCTGCGCACCTTCGCCATGAACGGTATCATCTACGCCGGCGGCGGGGAGACTACGCCCGACGCCCTGCCCGTCGAGGAGCTGGCAGCCCTGCTCGCCGCCATCAGGGACCGCGCCGCCGCGCTTGACATGCGCTTCCTCTGGTACACCGTCACGGACTACTGCCGTCTCTCCCCCGTGGCTCTGGGTCTGGCGCCCAAGCGCTGCAACGCCGCGGAGTACTCGATCTGTATCGAGCCGAACGGCGACGTGCTGCCCTGCCAATCCTACTACGTCGCGGCGGGCAATCTGCTGGCGGATCCCTGGGACGCGATCTGGAACGGCGATCTCTTCCGCAGTTTCCGCGAGCGTGAGGAGCATCCCCGGACCGCCGGCTTACCCGAGGCATGCTGGGACTGCCCCGACCTGGAGATGTGCGGCGGCGGCTGTCGCCTGGAGCGGGAGGCGCAGGCGCGCGGTCGTCCCGCCGAACGCGGCTGTGGTCGCAGCGGCGCCCGGAGCAGGACAGCATGATCGTCGTCCTCATGGGCGTCTCGGGCGCCGGCAAGACGCTGATCGGCAAGCGGTTGGCCGAGTCGTTGGGCTGGGCGTTCTACGAGAGCGACGAGTATCACTCGGCGGAGGACGTCGCCAAGATGGCTAACGGCATCCCGCTGACGGACGCCGACCGGGAGCCCTGGCTCGACCGGCTCAACGCGCTGCTCCGCCGGTTGGTGGCCCACGACGCGTCGGCGGTGTTGGCCTGCTCCGCGCTCAAGGTGGCCTACCGTCGGCGTCTGGTGCGGGGCGTGTCGCCGGAGCAGATCCGCTTCGTCTACCTCAAGGGCTCTTACGAGTTGATCCGGGGCCGGATGGAGGCGCGGGAAAACCATTACATGAAAGCCGACATGCTGCGCAGCCAGTTTGAGGCGCTGGAGGAACCGACGCCCGAGGAGGATATCCTCATCGTGGATGTGGCGCAGCCACCGGAACAGATCGTCGCGCAGTTGGAGGCGGTCTTCGCCTCTGAATCTGAGCGCTCGTGAATGCTGACGTCCGCGCGTGCTTTCCGGACACCACGGCGGTCGTCGACGGGCACCTGACGCTGGGCGGCGCCGACGCGGTCGAACTGGCCCGCACGTTCGGTACCCCACTCTACGTCTACGACGCCGCGACGCTGCGGAGCCGCATCCGCGCCTATCGTCGAGCCCTCGCCGACGCCTACGCCGGTCCCGCTACCCTCGCTTACGCAGGTAAGGCCTTTCTCTGCACCGCGCTGGCCCGCTTTCTTGCCGCGGAGAGGTTGGATCTGGACGTCGTCTCCGGCGGCGAGCTCTACGTGGCGTTGCAGGGCGGCGTCCCGGCGGAGCGACTGCACCTCCACGGGAACAATAAGACGTCCGCAGAGCTGACGCAGGCACTGGACGTTGGCGTCGGTCGCGTTGTGGTGGACAACGTCGATGAGCTGGCGCGGCTTGAGGCGCTGGCGGCCCGCCGCGAGACCCGCGTCCGGATCTGGCTCCGCCTCTCTCCCAACGTTGACGCTCACACGCACGCCTACCGTAAGACCGGCCTGCTCGACTCCAAGTTCGGCTTTCCCATTGCCACCGGCGAGGCACTCGGGGCGGCGGAGCAGGCAGCCGCGTCGCCGTACCTTCAACTGACCGGGTTGCACGCCCACGTCGGCTCCCAGATCTTCGACGTGGCGCCCTTCGTGCAGACGGTGGAGGCGCTGCTGGAGACCGGCGCGGCGCTGCACACCCGGGGGATTACCATCGCCGAGCTGAGTCCGGGCGGCGGCTTCGGCGTGCGTTACGTGCCGGAGGAGCCTGCCTCTGCGCCGGCGGAGTACGTGCGCGCCATCGCCCGCGCCGTGACGGAGGGATGCGCCACCCGCTCGCTTCCGCTGCCCCGCCTGATCCTCGAACCGGGGCGCAGCATCGTGGGACCCGCCGCCGTCGCGCTCTACACCGTCGGAGCGCGCAAGGTCATCCCCGGCGTGCGGACCTACGTCGCGGTGGACGGTGGCCTGGTCGAC
>CAZCPK010000507.1:0-2604 GCA_964500755.1 uncultured Anaerolineales bacterium | reverse complement strand
CAGATGGCAATGTCTAATTATTCGATTGTTAACGTGCGGTCAAAGGTCACGCTATGGAGGTCTGTCATGCGCGAGCTGACCGTTCTGGTGCTGGTAGTGGGGCTTTCGTTAGGTTTGAGCGCCGACGTGCTGGGTAAGCAGGCGACTGCCCAGGAGGCGCCGTTTCCTGAGATTGAGCTCGTCGTGCTTCAGGAAACCGTTTGGATTGGTGAACGGCTGACCTGGCACGTGAGCCTGACGCCTGGAGCGAGTGAGCCGCTGGAGGACGTGACAGTTCGCGCCGCTGATGCGACGGTCTGGCAGCTGAAGGAGACGGTGGCCCTGACCCAACCGGTCAGTGGCGCGACTACGCTGGCGGTCGAAGCCGTGCCGCTTCAGGTGGGTACGCTGACCCCCGCTTTGCGCGTGGGGTATACGATCGATGGACAGCGGCGGGAGGCCCTCGTACGCACAGCGCAGCGTGTTAACGTGCGACCGGCGGCCGAGGCCGTCACCGTTACTTTCCTCGATGGCGAACCGACCCGGGTGGGCGAGAGCGTCACGTTCACGCTCCGGGTAGAGAACACCGGTCCCTTTCTCCTGACCACCTTCGAGGTGGTACCTGTGGGGCAGGAGCTGACGTGGGAGACCTTACCGCGAGTCTTTTCTATCTCGCCAGGGGGCGTGCGTTACCCTGCCGTCAGTGCGCACGTCCGTCGAGCAGAACCTACACCGCGCCTCGAGATAAGCTATAATTGGCGAGACGACTTGGCTAATTTACAGACCACCCGGCAGCTGATCGCCGGCCCTCGGCTGCCGACTCGGGAGTCTTTCTGGGTGGGCGTCCCGCCGGAGATCTTTGCCGTCTTTCTCGGTGTTATCGCCAGCGTCTTGACCACGGCGCTGACCCGGCTGCTGGAACAACGACTGGAACGTCGGGCAAAGCGCCAGGTCAATCGTCGCCGAGTGCGGGGATTGCTCAACCTGATGTTGACGCGGGCCGAATACGCCGCCGACCATGGCGAACCCCTCGACCTCGACCCGCTGGAGACGTTGATGAAAGAAGAGCCGCTCTACGCAACTCTGGATCGCTACGCTCTGGCCCGAAAAGTCCAGGATTTATGGGAAGCGGGAGAGGCTCACAACCATAATCTTACGAAACCGGAGGGCCTCCAACGCAGCAGGCAACTTAAAGCCACCGCTGACCACCTCAAGAAGAATCTCAAAGGGCTGGACACGCCGTGGCGAACGCGGAACACCCGACGCCGTCCTTCCTGAGGTAGGGCTCGGTGGTTTTCTGTTCCGGACTCCTTCCCCGGCAGTTCTGCTGAACCAGCGTGCCCACACTCAGCAGTTACGTCGGATCGGTGTGTAGTTGACCGGGAAGCACCCCCCAGTATTTCTTGTCGGTCATGAGAGTTCCTGAAATTACGGTATAGGTGCAACGCACCTACGATGCTTGGGGCATGCTGGATAAGAAGACATGTCAGCGTGCGCGAAATGGCCATTTTCAGACTTTCTAAGGTGCGACGCACCTGGCTACGTTCTAATACCGTAATCTAAGAGAGTTCTTCGAGCGATGAGCTAGTGTGCGAGAAAAACATGCCCCTGCTCGATGGTGGACTTCACCGTTTTGTCACACAATGCCCTTATACTATCCCTGGCATTCATCTGCGTTTCACAGGGGAGTCCGGTCTCCTCCATAGAACGAAATATGCATCTGCGGTATGCTGAGAGTGAGACAAACTCAAGCGCCATAATGGAGGAGGTCGAAATGACAGCTATCGTGATCATCTTTGGGTTTACGACCGTCACGCTGTGGTTGGTTGTCCGCGGTCAGGGTAAACTGGGGAGTTTCAAGGAGGTCGGTGCAAGGATTAGATCGTAGGTAAAGGGATGAAGGAGGGCATGATGACAAACGTATCGTTCAGCAATCTGGTGTCGGTGATTTTGATGTTGGTCATCCTGGGCGTTATTCTCGGGCTGGCGACCAGCAACACCGTCGAGTGGCTACATCCTCTCCGCAGTCAGGCAGCGTACGACGCGGCTCTGATCGAGAATGAGGTGCAGCGTGCCAAGGCCGAGGCGGAGAAGGCGAAGGAGCAGGCCGCGGCTGAGGTCGAGATCGCTCGCCTGGAATCGGCGGAGCGTCGGCAGCGCTTGCTGGATGAGCTGGCGGTGACCCGCGCCCAGAATTGGGCGGCGCTCACGCGGGAGCTGGCCCGCACCGGTGGATACGTGGGGCTTATCACCCTCTCGCTCTGCGTCGTCACCGTGGTGACCGGCTTGACCATCGGCGCGGTCAAGGCGAATCGCCAGTCTGAGCGGTGGGGTGAGGAGTACAAGCGGCTGCGGATCGCCGAGGCGCGCTTGAACGAACGACTGCACCGTCAGTACGTCCAGGCCAAGTACCAGGAGCTCTTCAGCGGCAGTATTCCCCAGGGTGTCTACGATTCCTCGCCCCAGGATGACGGAAGGGAACCGATGACGGTGAGGCAGTAGCCTCGCTCGCTCTGCCACACGCGATGTCCGTTCGGGCATCGCGTGTCTTATTGGGTTGATCAGGTGTGGGCTCTTGTCGGGAATTAGGTGAAGCCCTACATCTGCTTCTCTATGAGCGGGCTG
>CAZCPK010000506.1:0-2654 GCA_964500755.1 uncultured Anaerolineales bacterium | reverse complement strand
GTCGGGCAGTGGCTGCGGGGACGCCGAGAGTTTCCAACCGCTGGGCGAGGTCCTGGTAGTTCACTGCAGGGATAGAGGGGTCGGTTGCGCTCAGAGGGTCGCCTTCTGCCCGGTGTGAAGTGGACGGCCCTGGATCCGATTTCACGCTTGCAGATGCCCCTCCCTCTGAAGCCATTTGCACTGACGCGGCGTTCACCCCTGAAGTCCCTTGCACTGACGCGGCGTTCACCCCTGAAGTCCCTTGCACTGCACCGGACTTCACAGGGGCGGGGCGGGTGAGGAGTAGCCAGCGAGCCCCTTTCAAGTCCCGGGCTTCTTTCTCCTCCCGCGTGAGTCGGTGCAGCCAACCCCCTGCTTCGAGATCATTGAGTACGTTGATCACGTGTCGCGGCGACAGCTGCGTCTTGCGCGCCAGTTCGCGGTTGGTCAGAACGACGGGCGGCGGGCTGAAGGTCCCCGACTCTTGATCCGGCGCATGGAAGCGAATCACGGACCAGAGGACGAAGCCGGTCAGATCCAGCGCCCGATTCTCCAGCCCTTCAAACAGAAATCGGGGGAGCTGAGCCTGAGCGGCTGGTGTATGTAATGATCGAACCTGGCTCATAATCGTCTCCTGGCATGGAGAATCCATTTCCTGGTTACCCAAAAATCCCCTGGCCTTTTTCTGGTAACCAAGAAACTCACCGTACAAAACTGTCAAATAAGATATCGGTCATCTCTTCATCGCTGACATCATCTGTGTCCTGGCCTGCAGCCAGATTTCCGGAGCGCATGGCGGTCATCACGGCGGTCGCGCGATGCCCGGGCGGCAGAGCTTCGAAGAAAGCAATGAGATCGTCGTCACGTCCCGGACGCAGCGTCAGCCGGATCAGAATCCGCACCGAAGGCACTTCATTGGGGGGACGTCCCCGCTTATTCATAGAATTCCTTTGACTTGCCCTGTTTAAGCATGGCGGCGCGCCCGACGTTTGGCCAGGGGAATTTCATGCTGCAGGGCCATCTTCCACAGACCGCGAGCGATGGCCAACACCGGATCGTCAGGGATGTGCGCCTTGCCCGCAAACTTGCGGGTCAGCTGGTGGCGCAGCAGGTGCGCGCCCCCGCCGACGACGATGACGCGGGCGAAGCGCTCCCAGGTTTGACCGCCACCTTCCCAGTATTCCTCGATGAGGCCGGTGATCTCACCGCCCCAGACGGGGAGTGCGTCGTCCAGCTGACCGTTGAACGCCCCAGCGCGCAGTTGATCGTCGAGTTCGCCGCGGGAGTAATGGCCGCGCGGATCGAGCAACTGTAACAGCCGCCGCACACCGGCGTTCTCAGCGTGCGTGAAGCGGGGCACCGGCTTGCCGTTCTGCACCACGAGCAGCTCGACGGTGCTCATACCCACGGAGATGATGCCCACCTCATGTTGGAAGAGCGCTTTGCGTTCGCCGATGTAGGCGCCATCGGCGTCCAACAAGTAGTCGAAGAGCGCCGCCACCGGCTGCGTGGTGACCTTGACGTCCCGCAGTTCCAGCCGCCGCGCCGGGCCGTCGTCCACCCGCCAGGTATGGGCGCCCACTAACCAGCGCTGTACGTCCTCCAGCAGCCCCGGAATCCCCACCGCTTCCTGGGGCAGGCCCACGTAGGCTTTCTCCACCGTCGGCAAGTCGCTGCCGTACTGAAGCACATGGCGCTCCAGCGCCCCATAGAAGAGCGCAGCCATGCCCGGTGAGCCGCGGAAGCGGCTGTGATCCAGGCTCTCCAGCGGCCGACCCCACCGGTGGGCCCCCGACCCGATCCAGAAGTCGCCGCTCGGCGTGCTGACCTGGGTCGGCGGCTGCGCTTGTCTCAAGCCCTCCGCCTCACCTTGCTGTAACCGGGCGCCGTCCGCCGCCACCTGCGACGGTAACTGCACCCCGGCACCGCCGGTGAAGACTTTAAGCCCTCCGGCGCCCGGATCGATGCCCAAGACCAGGTGTTTCACGCTTTTCAACAACTGCTTCTCCATTTTGCTCCTCCTTGTGACTATGATGAGTGAATCTCACACGTTTGTCGGGTGTTTGTCAGGTTTGTCGGTGTTTGTCGATGTTTGTCGGGTTTGTCAGTTTGTCACCAAATCCCGCAGTTTAGCCGTAAGCCTACGGCGATTGTAGGCCTGGGGATCCTTGCGCAGCCAGCCGCGCACTTCCCACTCGTCGGCCAACCGGCGCGCGGGACGCTGCCCTATCCCTAAACGCTCCTGGATGTCGGCCAGACTCAGATAGCCGTCGTTCTCGCGCCGGGCCCACGCCACCAGTTGCTGTTCTGCGGACGTTAGCGTGGGTCCCTGGCGCTGTTGACCTTGCTGAATCAGCAGCTGCTTCTCCAGGTAATACATCTGCACCGGGCCCCAGCGGTCCGTCACCGCCAGGCCGGGGCGGGACTCGGGGATGCGCACCGCGTCGGGGCAGCCGACGTGCCGGGCTACGGCCTGGCTGCGCACGCGAAAACAGATGGCGGCGCTGATCTGGTCGCGGATGCGGCCGACGATGGCTTTGCTGAAATCCTGGGCGGCGAAAACGACGTGCACGCCGAACTTGCGCCCGCGCCAGCCCAACTCGGCGACGGCGGTGGCTAACGGACCTTTGGCGCCGCCCGCCGCCAGCACCGTGGCGTTGTATTCGTCGAGCACT
>CAZCPK010000505.1:0-2667 GCA_964500755.1 uncultured Anaerolineales bacterium | reverse complement strand
GATGAGCGGTTTGATCAGGCTGGGCATCTCGCCGATGTCGTGACTGTAAAGCTTGCGCTCCACGCGCCGATCGGTGAAACGGTCGCCGAAAACGTTATGTAACCAGTCCCTCTGCGTCTGTGATAATCCAGTCATCTTCTCTCCTTCATCTTGGCGTGTTACGTGCCGCGTGATGCTCTGTCTGGTCCCATGTAACACTTTTTACGCGCCCAGCGCCCAGCATCCAGCATCCAGCATCAAGCATCCAGTATCCAGCATCCAGTATCGAGCCTCACCTTTTACTCAGCACGCTCGCCCGCTCATCTAACAAATCCGCCACGACCTCGCGCAGGATGTTCATGGCGTCCAGGATGCGGGGATCGCCCAGTGAATAATAGATCGAGGTGCCCTGGCGCTCCGTGGTGACCAGCCCGCGCTCCCGCAGGATGCGCAAGTGATGGGAGACGGCGGGCTGCGAGACGTCCAGCGCTTCGGTCAGTTCCGTGACGTTCTGCGGGCGCTCGGCGACGAGATAGAGCAGGCGCACGCGCTTGGGATCGCCGACGCCTTCGCAGATATAGCGGTGCAAGAGGGCCACTTCTTCTTCTGTGATGGGTGCGGGCATAAGAAGTCCTTATTAATCAATATATTTAAATATGTTTATATATCGATATTATAAGATCAAATCCTCGACTGCCAGTGTCAAATGTCACGTTTGCCGGCGACGTCGTGAGCGGTTCCGTTCAAAGGCACATATGATCCGCTAATTTCCCCCTAATCCCCGGCTGTCGAATGTCACCTATTTATGTGACATTTTTCCTATTTTTAGAGGTATGCTATAATGTCCCGAATTTAGAGGAGCCACGTTTCTATTCTCCCAGAAAGGAGGGCGTGATGACGACGACCACGTTAACTATGAAATTCGGCGGCACGTCGGTGGGCAGCCCCCCAGCCCACAGCCAGGCCGCCGACATCGTGCTGCGAGAGGCACAACGTTGGACGCGCCTGGCTGTTGTCGTATCGGCGATGTCCGGCGTCACCGACGCGCTGGTGCGCGGCGCGCGGACCGCCGGGCGTGGCGACGAGGAAGGCTACCGCGCCGTGATCACCAGGCTGCGGACACTGCACGAGGAGACCATCGAGGCGCTGCTCGAACCCGGCGACGAGCGCGTGCGCGTGCTCTGGGCTCTGGATCAGTACCTCGAGGAGCTGCGCTCGTTCTACCGCAGCGTGCACGTCCTGCATGAGGTGACGCCCCGGGCCATGGACGCCATCTGCTCGTTCGGCGAGCGCATCAACGCGCGGATACTGGCGGCGCTGCTGCGTCAGCGTGGCCTGCGGAGCAAGGCGGTCGACGCGACGCAGTGGCTCGTCACCGACGCGACCTTCCAGAAGGCGGCACCCTTGATGACACCGACGCGCGCGCGGACGGCGCAGCTGCTGACGCCGCTGCTGGCGCAGGGCATCGTGCCGGTGACGACAGGCTTTATCGGCGCGACGGAGGCCGGAGTGACGACCACGCTGGGACGCGGCGGCAGCGACTACAGCGCGGCGATCCTCGCCGCCGCCCTGAACGCCGACGCGCTCTGGGTCTGGTCCGACGTCGACGGCGTCCTGAGCGCCGATCCCCGCGTCGTCGCGGGCGCGCGCACCATCCCCGTGCTCTCGTCCGCCGAGGTCAGCGAGCTGGCCTACTACGGCGCCAAGGTGTTGCACCCGCAGACCATCCGGCCCGTGATGGAGCAGGATATCCCGCTCTGGGTCAAGAACACCTTCAACCCCGCGGGCCCGGCGACGCAGATCGTCCACGAGGCGGAGAAGACGCCGGGCACCGTCAAGGGCGTCACCGCCATCGAGGGCGTCAGCATGATCACCGTCGCCGGTCGGGGGATGGTCGGCGTGCCCGGCATCGCCGCCCGTACCTTCTCCGCCGTCGCCGGCGCCGGAGCCAGTGTCTTTGTGATCTCGCAGGCGTCGTCGGAGCAGGCCATCTGCTTCGTCATCTCTGCCGACGCGGTGCAGCCTGTGGTCGAGGCGTTGGAGGCGGCGCTGGCCTCGGAGTTGGGCCGGCACGACGTCGAGCGCATCTGGTCTATCGACGAGGTGGTGGTCGTGACCGCCGTGGGCGCGGGCATGCGCCGCACGCCGGGCGTGGCGGCCCGGCTCTTCGGGGCGCTGGGCGACGTCAACGCGCTCGCCATCGCCCAGGGCTCGTCGGAGTGTAGCATTTCCCTGGTGGTGGCTGCCGAGGACGCCGTCGAAGCCGTCCGCCGCATTCACGAGGAGGTGATTGTCAATGGAACCCGCGACTGAAACGCCCGGGACTACGACGCGCAGGCACGTTGATGACGGCTCAGTGGATGTGTTTTTGGATAGCAGGAGGCTTGTATGGCTTATCATAGTTGGCTGGAGTGTGTACGGGGGTGCGGACGCCGGTATTCTATCTACGACGTAGTCTACCGTTGCGAGGAGTGCGGGGGGCTGCTGGACGTGGAGCACGACGTGGCGGCGCTCAAGGAGCGCAGCGCCGACGAGTGGAAGATGCTCTTCGAGCAGCGCGCCCACACGACGGCGTGGCCCTACGGCAGCGGCGTCTGGGGCAAGAAGGAATTCGTCTGTCCGCAGGTGACGAGCGAGAACGTGGTCTCGATGTACGAGGGACACACCAACTGCTTCTGGGCGGAGCGG
>CAZCPK010000504.1:0-2675 GCA_964500755.1 uncultured Anaerolineales bacterium | reverse complement strand
GGATCATCGCTTGAACGGGATCGTGCTCATCAATCGGACCGTCGGGCTGTTGTTTTGCCTGCACCTGCTCCATCAACTCCAGATGGCTTCCCAGGGTCTGTGAGATATGCTCGTGAGCGCGTAACCTCAGCGGCTCGGTGATACCCTCCGCGGCCTGCAGAGCGCTTCCTAGATGACGCTCGTAACTGGCTGCTACCGTCGGCGGGACGGGTTGGTCTCGCTCAGTCAATCTCTGCGCCTCCTCAATACGGTGCTGGGCCATCGTCATGGCCTGTTCCATCTGGGCCTCTGGGTTGGGCGCCGCTTCCAATTGCCAGGTCTCCATTTGTGTCTTGAGGGCGTAGAGCGGGGAGCCGGGTAGGCTCTGCTGAGCCGCTCTGACGGTGCCCGTCGACCCTCCGGCGATAAGGGACAATACCACCAATGCTTTCAGCGCTGTAAACATCCATGCCTCCTTCAGTCTGAAGAGCCCAAAGCCTTTCCATCCTTTACGACGTGAATGGGGCGCAAAGGTTACGGCATGTTCGGCGAGCTCTTCGACTTCGGCGAGAAAGGCACGGCGGTGCTCGTCCCACAGCTCTTCGTCGGGCGGTGAGACCCGACGCAAGGGTGCCAGTAATTCTCGTCCTTCCTGAGATATCGGGTCACGTCTCATCGTCTTCCTCCAATATGCGCCGCAGACTCTGAACGGCGCGGTACTGCAGTCCCTTAACGGCGCCGGCCGTCTTTTCCAAAATACCTGCGGTCTCTTTCAGGCTTAGCTCTTCCAAAAAACGTAACGTCAGTACCTGCTGTTGTAGCGGCGTCAACCGTCTTAACCCGGCGCGCAGTCGGTTGACTTCCTCGTCCTGGATGATCAAGGTCTCCCCGGAGGAATCTTCAGCCATCAACTGGACCTGATCCAAAGAAGCGTTGGGTTCTTCAGGTTCACCCCGGTAGAAATCGACCACCAGGTTGTGCGCCACGCGGTAGAGCCAGCCTGATAGGTGTCGGTTGGGCCCGCCCCCATTTTTTAGCGCACCGAGCAGTCGGTGAAAGGTCTCGGCTGCAATCTCCTGAGCAACGGCCTCACGCCCGAGCCGACGGTAAACATAGCGATAGATCGCCGGTGCGTACCTGTCATAAATCTCGGTTAGCGCTTGCTTGTCCCAGTTCCGAGCGCGATCCAGCAGAGGGTCAGGCATATCAGGTTTCTCTCCAGCTATTACGACGCGAGAGTCGCCGGAAGGTTACGGGTCAATGGGAGGGGGGGCAACTTGAATCGCCAAAGTCAAGGCTGTCTAGAATCATCATACAACGGGGTCTTTGAATTGCAACTATCAGTTATCCGCACGACCTCTGTAGCTCGACACCTACTACTCAATGGACGGCAGGATTGGCAAAAGCTAGGGCTAATTTTCCGGCATTTCCGCAATTGCTAAAGCGATCTGGATGGGGTATACTGTGAGTCACAGTCTGGATGGTGCGATGATTGTTGGATTTGCCAGGCGTATGATGTCGTTTCGCTCTTCATCCCCTTCGCGAGCGGTCCTCCGGTGAGATACACCGAGGTCTCAGAGTCAAGGAGAGGACATGTTCAGAAATAAATCGTTTGTGGTGGCTGTCGTATTGATTGTCGTGGCGGTCGGTTATCTGATTGCCACCAGCACCAGCGCGACCGCGCGCTACTTCCTCACCCTCGAGGAGGTGCAAGCTCTGGAACCTGAGCAGCGTTCCCGTGCTCTCACCGTCTCCGGTGCCGTGATTGGGGAGAGCATCACCTACGATCCTGAGGCTCCGCGGGTGACCTTCATCATGGTGAACATCCCCGGAGATCTCGAGGTCGTCGAGGAGGCCGGGGGGCTGGCGGCGGTGCTCCACGCTGCGGTGGAGGATCCGGACGCACCGCGCTTGCAGGTCGTCTACAAGGGCGTCAAACCCGATCTGTTGCAGGGCGAAGCTCAGGCCATTGTGCGGGGGCGGTTGCAGGAGGACGGCGTCTTCTACGCCGACGAGCTGTTGCTCAAGTGTCCCTCGCGTTACGCAGAAGAGCTCCCCGAGCAGCGCGAGGACTGAGCGATGTTCGGCGATTTGGGGCAGATCCTCGTTGGGCTGGCGCTGGCTGTCAATCTCTACGCTATCTTCGCGACCTATCGGGGGCTCGTGGAGGGGGACGCGCGCTGGCGACGGAGCGGACGCAACGCGGTCAACGCCTCGGTCGCGCTGTTGAGTTTGGCACTGATTGTCCTCTTCGTCGCCTTTGTCGACGATCGCTTCGAGATCCTGTACGTGGCCCAGCACTCCTCCCGCGCCCTCCCGATCTACCTGAAGTTTTCCGCGCTGTGGGCCGGGCAGGAGGGCTCGCTGTTGCTCTGGAGCTGGATGCAGGCGCTCTTCATCGCGCTGGCGGTTCGGCGCACGACACCCCAGCGGGCACCGTATCTCCCCTGGGTGACCATCGTGCTGAGCGCGGTCACGGCGTTCTTCGTCGTGGCAACGCTCTTCCTCTCCAACCCCTTTGTGCAACTGGCCCAGACCCCCACCGACGGGCGCGGACTCAATCCGCTGCTGCGTCATCCCGGTATGATCTTTCATCCGCCGGCGATGTACGTCGGCTACGTGGGCCTGGCGGTGCCCTTCGCCTTTGCCGTCGCGGCCCTGATCACCGGACGGGTGCGCGAGTGGACCAGGGTCGC
>CAZCPK010000503.1:0-2705 GCA_964500755.1 uncultured Anaerolineales bacterium | reverse complement strand
GACGTAGGGATTGAAGTACTTGCCCGTGGTGAAGGCCGATGCCGCCGGATCCACCATCAAAATTGTCTCATTCTCCTCGGCGACCGTGGTCAGCGCCGCCGCCACCGCTGAACTGACCGGGCCCTGGAGCAGTTCGGCGCCCTCAGACTCGATCAACTCGCGGGCCAGCTGTACACCGCGCTCGGGATCGCCCTCGGTGTCGCGCAGTAGCACTTCCACTGGACGACCGGCGATAATGTAACGTCCTTCGTCGTCCATCTCGCCGCCAGAAGCGTACTCCAGGCCCAGCATAAAGCCGCGATGCTGCTGTTGACCGTAGAGGGCCATGGTGCCCGACTGCATGGAGAGCTGACCGACCTTCAGCACTTCGCCGAGCTCACCGTCGTCTTCCGGCGCTTCGGTCTCTTCCGGCTCCTCGGTTGCTTCCTCGGTAGGGACGGCTGTTTCGGGTTCCATCTGTTCAACACAGGCGCCGAGCATCAGACTGACGATCAGCAGCAGGCTCAGAAAGCCCAATAGTTTCCTCATCTCAATCTCCTTCCTTCAAATAACTCTCTAAACAATAGGGATAGGACTGCCAGGATTCTTTTGGTAACAGTTCTCACCTCCTCACTGAAACATAAAACGTGAGGGCTACGCCATTTTGCGGACCTCACTTTTTGTTGATAGTCTGATATAGACAAAACGGCTTATACCGGCTCAAAGGCCAAAAAGGTCTGCTTGGCGTCGTCCACACCGCGCTCGACAAAGGTCATGCTCACGGGCATGCCAATTTCGATGGACGCGGGATGTTCCACGTCGACGCCGACAATCTGCGCGCTGATGCGCTCACCGTTCTCCAATTCCACGATACCTACACAATAAGGTTTCTTGAAGCCGTACCCGGCCTCCAGCATCGCCGTCGGGGCGACGTAAATCACAGTGTAGGCCACCAGTTTACCTTTGCCCTCCACCTCCACCCACGTGAGCTCGCTCTCGGTACACCCGGCACAGCTTGGTCGCGGGGGTACGTAGACCTTGTCACAGGCCGGACAATAGGCGCCCATCAACTTATGCTCGGTAAGATGTTCACTGAATTCCACAGCGGTAAAAGTGTTCATAAGGGTACGTTATCTCCTGTCCATTGAATATCAACGCGCTTACCGGCGCTCAAAGATATGCACCGCACAGGTCTGGCCCGTGCCACCGACGTTGTGTGTCAATCCCCGGCGGATGTCGCCCGCCAGCTGGCGCTCGCCGGCCTCGCCGCGCAACTGCTTCCAGATCTCGACCACCTGCCCCGCGCCGGACGCGCCTACGGGATGCCCCTTGGACTTGAGACCGCCGGAGGTGTTGATAGGCCGGTCGCCCTCACGGGCCGTGCGCCTCTCCTCCACCGCCTTCCAGCCCTCACCGCGCGCAAAGAAGCCCAGATCCTCCGAAGCCATGATCTCGGCGATGGTAAAGCAGTCGTGCACCTCCGCCAGTTGGATCTCGTCCGGCGTGACGTCGGCCATAGCGTACGCCATCTGCGCCGCCTTCTCCGCCGCCGGGATGCCCGTCAGCGTCGGACGATCGTGCGTGGCGGCGTCGCTGGCCTGACCAGAACCGATGACGTGCAGTGGCGCGTCGGTGAACTGCTCCGCTAGCTCTTCGCTGACCAGCAGCAGGGCCGCGGCGCCATCGGAGATGGGAGAGCAGTCGTAGAGCCGCAGGGGCCAGGCGATGGTGGGATTGGCGCGGTTGTCGTGGAAGAAGCCCATCTCGTCCTCCCACGTGGGGACGGGATAGCCCTTGCGCTCGGCCTTGGCCTTCTTCCGCGCCATGATATCGACGATGCATTTGCCGAACTGCGCCTTGTCGTTGAGCGCGCCGTTCTCGTGATTCTTTAGTCCTACCTTCATAAAGGTCTCCGGCGTCGCGCCGTAGGCGTCCATGTAGGCCGTCGCCATGGCAGCGTAGAGGCCGGGGAAGGTGAAGCCTGCCGGCACCTCGTAGAGCACGTCGGCGGCGGTCGCCAGCGTGTCGGTGACCTCCGAGGTCGGCAAGTCCGTCATCTTCTCGATGCCGCCGACCAGCACCACGTCGTAGAGACCCGACGCCACGGCGATAATACCCTCGCGCACGGCGACGCCGCTGCTGGCGCAGGCGTCCTCGATGCGGGTGGCGGGTCGCGGGGTCAACCCGACCCAGTCGGTCATAATGGGCGCGGTGTGTCCCTGGCCTTCGAAGAGGTCGCTGCTGTAGTTGCCGATATAGAGCGCCTCGATCTCCTGCGGGTCAAAGCCGTTGTCCACCGACGCCAACATCTCTCTAAACGCCTCGACGAAAAGGTCCCGGGTCGCTTTGCCGGGGAACGCCCCAAATTTACTCATCCCGGCGCCCACCAACGCGACGCCGCGGCCCAGTTTACGTTGTCTCATAGATCCTCCAATATGGGTTGCAAGTTGCAAGTTTCCAGCATCCAGTATCAAGCGTCCAGCTGCGCAATGAAACCGAGGAGCGCCGCATTCCAGGCGCGGGGCGTCTCGATGCAGCAGGCGTGTCCCGCGTTGCCCAGCACCAGTAGATCTGCGCCAGCGATGTGTTCGACGAGCAGCCGGGCGTACGGCGCCAACGGCTTGAGCGTATCCATCTCCCCGACGACGACCATCGTCGGCGTGCTGATCTGGTCGAGGTCGGCGGTCCAGTCGATCTCCAGGAAGGCGCGGCAGAGGTTGATGACG
>CAZCPK010000502.1:0-2733 GCA_964500755.1 uncultured Anaerolineales bacterium | reverse complement strand
ATGCTGGATGCTGGATGCTGGATGCTGGATGCTGGATGCTGGATGCTGGATGCTGAGAGCTCTTTGCAATCGCTACGCATACTCGGCACGAGGCCAACCTCCAACTTTCAACCTGCAACCTGTAACCCGCAACGCATCTACTCCACCGCCAACCGCAACGGCAGATAGATCCGATGGGGCGGGCGCTCGTCGTCGCGCGGGTCGAGGGGATTGGTGCGGCGCCGCAGCTCCTCCGCGTCGCTCACTCCGCCCAGGTCGGTGTCAGGGTTCGCCGGGTCGGTGGCGTAGTAGCCCCCGACCTCCGCAGCGTCCGCCAGCCCGTCGCCGTCGGTGTCGCGGGCGTGAGGGTCGGCGCCGGCGCGGTACTCGTCGGCGTTGACCAGTCCGTCAGCGTCGGGATCGAAGGACGCGTCGTTGAGGTCCACCGGCAGCCCCACCGCTGCCTCCCACGCGTCGGGCAGCCCGTCCCCCGCCGCGTCGACGGCTGGACCAACGTCCACCTCCCACGCGGCGCGCGCCTCGACCTCCGGCGCAGTGGCGAGCAGCGCGAAGCGGTAGCGACCGGGCGCGGTGAGCCGCCGGTACGTCGCACCGTAGACGCCGTCATCGGCGACGCCGTCGTGGTGCAGCCCGTCGTCGAAGAGCGTCAGCGTCTCCTCCCCGCCGCCGGGGCGCTCGACAACGCCGCGCACCCACGCACCGGCGAGGGGCGCGTCCGCCGTCAGGCTTGCCTGGATGCGCAGTAGCGCGCCGACCTCCACGTCGTCCTGCGGCGTCCCGCCCTGGGGGACGTATCGCGCGTCGAGGCGCGGCGCGGCACCGGCGTCCGCTTCGGTCACCAGGTCGACGTCGGCGCTCGCGGAGGCGTCCAGCGCGCGGATGGTGAGCCTGTGGAGACCATCGGCGAGCTGCGCGGGCGGGCGCACCTCCAGCACGTACGTCCCGCCGAGACAGCGCACGGTGAGGAGCGGAAGCGGCTGCCCGTCCAGCAACACCTCGAAGGCGCCGGGCCCCAATCCCGTCAGGCACGTCCCGTCGGAGCGGCGCACGGCGGCCCGGAGGGTGAGCCGCCCGCCGCTGAGCCGGAGCGTCGCCGGCACCGCATCGAGCAACTTGACGTGTGGGTCCAACGAGGGCAGCTGGGCCAGGCCCGCGCCCCAGGCGTTGTCCTTACCCGGCGCGCCGCGGTCGACCGCCGCGTCGAGAAGCCGGGCCTCCAGCGCGTCCGGCGCCAACGCGCCGCCGGCGTGCTCTAACAGCAGCGCCGCCATGCCCGCGACGTGAGGCGCCGCCGCCGAGGTGCCCGGGAAACCGCGCGCGTAGCCCTCGCTGGCGACCGCCACGTCGGTGTAGGCGATCAGGTCGGGCTTGACGCGCCCGTCGGCGGTGGGACCCTGGGCGCTGTAGGGCGCCAGCCGCCCGTCGTAGACGCGCGCCGCGCCCACGGCGAGGACCGACGCCGCGTCAGCCGGAGGACTGAGGCTGCCGGCGGCGACGCCGTAGCGCTCGAAGGCCTCCACGCCCGTCTGGGCGACGACCTGCAGACGGTGATGGGGCGCCCCGGCGTCCGTCCGCGTGATCCGCAGCGTGTAGACGCCATCCTCCGGCGGGACGAGCTCAAGCCTCTCGACCGGCAGCCCACCGCCCCCGCTTCGCGCGCTCCGGGCGACCTCCTCGCCCCGCGCGTTGAAGAGGACGAGGTCGTAGTCGGACGCCGCCGCCGGTGCGCCCGGGTCGTCGCCCCAATCGTCCCAGCGCAGGAAGAGCACGATCTCCTGTCCGGCCTCGCCCCGGATCGGCAGCGCCTCGGTGGACCGCCCACCGACGGTCGCGCCAAACTCGTGCCAGCCGTCCCCATCGGCGTCCGTGAAGCGCGCCGCGTAGTGCCGCTGCGCGTCGTTGCCCGCGCTCTTGATGACGAGCATGCCCCGGTCGCGGCGGATCTCGTCGAGCAGCGCGTAGACGGGCACCGGCGGATCGCCCAGCAGCCCGCGTCCGTCGCCCCGGTGGCGCGGCGCCAGCGCCATGGAGATGGAGACGATCTGCACGCCCTCGCCCTCCAGGTAGTCGAAGATGGACGCAAAATTGGCGATGAGGTCGTCGACCTCGATCAGATAGAGCTGTGCACCGGGCGCCAGGTCGTGGACGATCTCGGCGCAGGCGGTGCCGTGGGTACTCTCCGCGCGCAGCGTGCGGGTGACGACGCCCTGACGGGCGAAGCGGCGCGTCACCACGTCGGGGGGCAGCTCGCCCCGCGCGATCAGATCGGCGAGACCGGCGAAGCCCACGTCGATCACGGCGACCTTGGCCCCGCTGCCGTCGTAGCCCCAGGCGTGGTACTCCCCCGCGCCGAGGGACTCCAGCGCCTCGGTCGTCACGCGCTCGACGGGCGGCGGCGGGATGGGCTCCCGCTCGCCGGCGGGCGTCCGTTCGCGGCGCGGGCGGCGCGCCCGCGGATCGGGCAATAACAGATCCCACACCACACGCCACTGCAGATCGTCGAGCGCGCGCCCCGTGCGCCCGTCGTCCGCCGGGCGGATCCAGGCGTACCAGAGCACCGCGCCCGCAAAGAGGACAAAAAGCGCAATGCGCAACGCCCGGCCCACCTTTGACGTCCTCATCGCTCCGATCCCGTCCCTTCCCGTGTCTGAACCTTTCGCTCCCCAATGTTGACTCTACTGAAAAAAGGTTTTTCAGTAGAGAAAGGGATACTATATGTTGTGGTTGGGCTGC
>CAZCPK010000501.1:0-2746 GCA_964500755.1 uncultured Anaerolineales bacterium | reverse complement strand
GCTTCCGGCGCATAGTAGTCCCACATAAATTCCCGCTCCTCCGGCGTCACCATCTCCAGGGTCAGCTCGTCGTGACAGCGCAAGAAGGTCGCCCACTGACAGATCTCCGGGATGTCCGGGGTGCGCGCCATGATCTTCTCGATGGGCGTGCGGTCCGCTTTGGCCAACGCCATGAAGATGCGCGGCATCAGCGGGAAGTGGAAGTTCATGTGAAATTCGTCGCCATCACCCAGATAGGGTAGCACGTCCTCGGGCCACTGGTTGGCCTCGGAGAGCAGCATAGTCCCCGGTGCGTAGGCGTCCACAAACTTGCGCAGGCGCTTGAGGTAATCGTGCGTCTCCGGCAGGTTCTCGCAGTTGGTGCCCTCCCGCTCGATCAGGTAGGGCGTAGCGTCCACGCGGAAGCCGTCAACGCCTAGATCGCTCCAATACTGCACGATGCGCAACATCTCCTTCTGTACCTCGGGATTGTCGTAGTTCAGGTCGGGCTGGTGGTGAAAGAAGCGGTGCCAGTAGTAGGCGCCGCGCTTCTCGTCGTAGGTCCAATTCGAATCCTCGTAATCTAGAAAGATGATGCGCGCGTCCTCGTACTTCTCATCGGTCTCACTCCAGACGTACCAGTCCCGGTATTTCTCGTGCTCGGGATGCTCCGGGTCGCGCGAAGCCTGGAACCAGGGATTCTGATCCGAGGTGTGGTTGGGGATCAGCTCAACGATCACCCGGAGTCCTCGGTCGTGCGCCGCCTTGACCAGCGCCTGGAACTCCTCCAACGTACCATAGTCGGGATGGATCTTATAATAGTCGCTGACGTCGTAGCCGTCGTCTCGCAGCGGCGAGGGGAAGATGGGCAGCATCCAGACGGCATCGATCCCCAGCCACTGTAAATAGTCTAATTTGGAGGTCAACCCGGCCAAATCACCGATACCGTCACCGTCGCTATCGGCAAACGCCCGGACGAACACTTCGTAGAAAACAGCGTCCTTATACCAATCCCGCAGCATGCGTCACTCCTTTCCTTAGGTACTTGATCCTCTCTATTATAACAAAACCGGGCAGATAGGTCACCATTCGGCTCACTATCTGCCCAGTGCAAAATCTCTCACACCGCCCGCGTCCGTCTACCCCTTGACCGAGCCGGCCAGCAGGCCGCGCACGAAGTAACGCTGCAGTGAGAAGAAGACGACGAGGGGCAGCACCATGGAGATGAAAGCGCCCGCGGTGAGCAGGTGCCAGTCAGAACCGCGCGACCCCACCAGTTCCGCGATGCGCATGGTCATCACCTGAACATCCGGCTTGCTACCGATGAAGATCAAGGCCACCAGATAGTCGTTCCAGACCCAGAGGAACTGGAAGATGGCAAAGGAGGCCAGGGCCGGCACGGAGAGGGGCAGGATCAGCCGAGTGAAGATGGTGAAGTGAGACGCGCCGTCGATGAAGGCGGATTCGAGGATGTCCCGCGGCAAGCCACTTACGTAGTTGTAGAGCAAGTAGGTCGCCAGCGGCAGGCCAAAGCCCGTGTGCGCCAACCAGATCGCCAGGAACGTGCCGTTGAGATCCAACTTAACGTAGTCCCGTAGAATGGGGACCAGCGCGATCTGCAGCGGTACGACCAGCAGCGCCACGACCATGGTGAAGAGGGAGCGGCGCCCAGGGAAGGTCATCCAGGCGAAGCCGTACGCCGCAAAGGCCGCGATCAGGATCGGGATCACCGTCGCCGGGATCGTCACGGTGAGACTGTTCAAGAAGGCGCCGCTCATATTCGGTCCCTGCTCGACCACGGAGCCCTGCGCCGACGTAATCTCGTATTCCTTGCCGGTCAAGACGTTCTGGTAGTTCTGGAGCGTGAAATCAGCGTTGGTCGTCCAGCGACGTTCCTGGATCTGCACCTTGCCCAAACGTTTATTCCCCGCCCACTGGATCCGACGTCCATCGGCGGTTTCGATGCCCTCACGAAACTCGTCAAAAGTCGCGGTGACCCCTTCCAAGGTCTCAGGGCCATCCCACTCCAACGGTTCCTCGGGGGCATACTCTTCCACGAACATCCATTCGCGGTGCGGGAAGATGGTCCACCAACCAGATTGGGAGATAGCCTCACGAGTCCGAAAGGAGGAGATGAGCAGTCCCAACGTCGGAATTGTCCAGAGCACACAGAGCAAGACCAAGACACCGTTGACGACGATATCCCCAATCAGCTTCTCGTGTTTTGCACTCCGTTCTTTTCCAGCCATTAGAAAGCCTCCCGCTCGCTGAACTGCTTCAAGTTATAGATCATAACGGGGATAACCGCGATCAGCAGGACGACGGCGATGGCCGAGCCAAAGCCGAAGTTCCGATTGGAGAAGTACTGTCGGTAGAACTGCGTGGCAATTACCTCCGTGCCGTACTGTCCGCCGGTCATCACCAACACGATGTCGAATATCTTCAAGGTAAAGATGACAATGGTCGTTGAGACGGTAATGATGGTGCCCATGATGTAGGGGATCATGATCCGAAAAAAGGTCTGGACCTCGTTGGCCCCGTCGACGCGCGCCGCTTCCAGCAACTCCTGTGGTATGCCCTTCAACGCCGCCGAGAAGAGGACCATGGCGTAGCCCGTCTGTAGCCAGATCATGATGATGATCAAGAAGAGGTTGTTCCAGGGCCGGATCTCCGTCCACGCGGCCCAGGCATGGGGGCGTCCACCAAACGCCTGGAGGAGCGCGTTCAGAAGTCCTATCTGAGGTCTACCCGGCGGCCGCACCTCGTA
>CAZCPK010000500.1:0-2770 GCA_964500755.1 uncultured Anaerolineales bacterium | reverse complement strand
ATAATTCAATCACCTGAACGTTTACGACCGCAAAGCCGGTCATACTAAGCAATACCAATGCCCCGGAGATTATAAACCCTCCGGGGCATTGGCGTTCCTATGACCAAAAATCTCAATCGTAGGCGTCGCGCGTCTCAGGATCCGCCAGGGTGGGCGCCAGCAACGGCTCCCACTTCGGGTCGTCCCACGTTCCCAGCCGGGTGTGCAGCTTGAGATACTTCGTGGGGATGGGGTGTGTGCCCACGACGACCTCGACGTCGTAGCACGCCTCAAGGAACTCCTTGAAGGTCTCCAGATACGGACAGGGCGGATAGCCGACGACCAGCCCGGTCGCCAGATGAATCACGTCCGCGCCGTTCTTCACCATCTCCGCGCCGGCGTACTCCACGTTGCCGCCCGGACAGCCGTCGCAGGTCGTGTAGCCGACCAGCTCAACGGCAGTGTCAGCGTAGCTGCTGAAGGCGCCCTCGCGGTTGCGCAGCGCCCGCAGGCACTTCCCGCCCGCACACCGGCGGTAGCGGTCACAGATGATGATCCCTACGTTCGTCGCTTGATCACTCACTTTATCGCCTCCTACTGCTAATACGGCGGTTCCGCCGGCCCGGCGTAGCCACACATTCCCACGCGCGGCGAGTTGACGATGGGCAGGGGCGAACCATAGTCATCGTGAGGATGATCCTCGACGTGCTTGTCACACAGCACCCCCGAAAGCTCTTCCTCATAGACACACTCCATACAGATCCAGCTCCCCGGTTCGCCGCACTCTTGACACGGGAACTCCGGCGCGAGATTGCGCGCCATGAGGAAGATGGGATGCTTGGAGAGGGGTTTACCCTCTCGCTCATCGAGGTACTCGATCAACGTCTCCGATGAGGTGCCGAAGTCGTAGATGTGCGTCAGCTCCACGTCCGGTGCGAAGACGTCGGCGATCTTGCGCCGCATGGAGATCTCCTCCCCCGCCCATCCCCCGATGGAGAACTGACTCAGATGTCCACAGCACTCCAGCCAGATGGCGCGGAGATAGCGATCCAGGTCCTGGAGCGTAGCGTTCCCTCGCACCTCCAGGTGCAGCCAATAATCTCCCTCCCAGGCGTCCTGAGCCCGTAGATGATAGAGGGGTTGCCGCTTGCCGGGTCCGGCGTTGGCCTCCTCAATGACGGCCTCCCGCTCGGGACAGGTCGGCAGGTGCCGGGTGATCCCGCTCTTGGTCATCTCGCGCCCACAGAAGTGACACTTTCCTTGCGATTGTGATTTTCTTGCCATTTTTTACCTCCGTTGACTATTCTCTGTTCACTTGAAAACACAAACGAACATCCCTTTCCCAGGTGGGACGCACTTTCAAGGTGCGTCCCACCTCCAGACCTGCAGGTTCATCCCTCCTTGAAGATCACGGGCAGGTAGAGATCCCAGGACGGCGCAAAGGCCAGCGCCATACGCACCGGCGGGCTCTTGCTCTCCTCCCACAACGCGCCCAGGGCCTCCCCGTCGACGCCGCCGTTGGCCCGCAGGAAGTCGACGTACTCCTTCGACGCCGTCTGGTAGTAGAGCCGCACGCTCACCCGTTCGACCTCGCTCGGCAGCACGTAGCTCGTGTCATCCCAGTGCTGACCGTCGGCGTAGGTCGCGCCGACCGGACGCAACCCGTCCTCGTCGAAGGCAGCGACCGTATAGCCGCGCGGCGGGATGCGGTTATCCTTCACCACCGTGTTGTTGAGCACAAAGTGAAACGACGCCCCGGCAGGCAGCCCCAACACGTCCGCCAGATCGGGCGTGAGGCCCTGCTTGACCTCGTAAATCTGGACGTCGGCGTCGCGAGTCAGCTGCCCGGTCGCAGCATCATAGGCGCCGGATTCGTAGACCAACGTGTCGTCAACGTCGTAGGCCCGCAGGTTAAGCCACATCAGCCGGCCCTCGGGATAGCCGGTAGGCAATTTGTGACCGCTCTCGTTGATGACCCGGACCGTCGCCACCTGTTGGGTGCCGCTGGGCGCCAGCGTGACCGTCAAGCGAGCGGCCTTGTGCAGCATCGTCTCGGCCTCGGCAAGCGTCACGTCGAGGTACTCGGCGTCGTTTTCCGCACTGAGCCGCCAGTCGGGATCCTGTAGCAGCTCGGGAATCCAGGTGTTGCCGCCGACCAGCATGTGCTCCGGCAGACAACCCCGCGTGCCGCAGTCGCGCGTCACGGGATTGAAATACGAGTCCGCCGCCACCCCCGTCGTACGCTGCAGGTGACAGTCCTGGCACGCTTCGACGACGCCGTCGGGCTTGCTGCCCGCGAATTGCGGCGCGTAAACGCCACCCTGGGCGTAGTCGCTGTTCAGCCACTCACTGTACGTCCGCTCGAGGGGGAAGAGGTCGTCCAGCTCGGCGTTCGCCGTCGCCAGATCCATCTCGTTGGGCCAGTATCGCCCCCGATCCGCGTCCCACTGCAGCAAGGGATTGTCCAGGTCGTGGCAGGTACCGCAGAGGCGCGAGCGGGTGACGGCGTCGCTCTCCTGACCCAGGAAGTCGGTCTGATAAACGGTGTGATACGTGACAGGAAAGGAAGAGCTCAGGAAAGGGCCGCGGCGGTTGTCGTCGGGATCCACGATCAGGGTCGCGCTGCCGACGTAGTCGCTGGGGATCGTCGCCGTCAGCGCACCACGCACGTTCGCGTCGATGTCGGCGATCTCGCTCTTCGTCGGCAGCGGGTCGACCATGCGGTGGCAGACGGCGGAAGCGACGCCGTTGGACGTATCCTGGGCGGTCAGTACGGAGCCGTCGGCGGGGT
>CAZCPK010000499.1:0-2771 GCA_964500755.1 uncultured Anaerolineales bacterium | reverse complement strand
CGCATCTTCCTGCGGCTGATTGAGTGAGCCCACGCACCCACGAAGTCCCCGCCTTTTGAGCGGGGACTTTTTCTTGTCAGCCTTCAGCGGAGAAAAATCCGTTGGCCCTAATTACAGAGCATGTTATAATAAAAATAGTTGTTGAAAAGGAGGTATAGAGGGATGCAAGATATCCACGAACCGTCCTTGGAATCCGAGGCTCAGAGCGAACAAGAGCGACGCGTCCAGATCATGATCCTGGTCGGCGGCTTACTGCTGCTCGCCCTGCTGATCGCGGCCATCGTCCTGATGGCCAAGAACCCCACCGCGACTGTGGTAGTGCGGGACATCGCCATCGTTTTTGTGGCGGTCTCGACCTTCCTGATCGGCCTGGTGGCCATTGTATTGGTGATCGAGCTCTGGGTTCTGATCAAGGTGTTGCGGGAAGAGTTGCAACCACTGTTGCGCTCCGTAAACGACACCGCTTCCACCGTCCGGGGGACGACGGAGTTTGTCAGTGAAAACGTAGTTTCGCCCGTCATCAAGCTCGCCGGATTCACGGCGGCTGTACGCAGCGTCATGCGGGATCTAACCGGCGTCATCCGCGCCGCTCGACCGCGTCACACAACGGGCGCCCAATCTCAGCCTCAAAAGGAGGTCTAGTATGAAACAGAAAGGTAACGTTGGTGCTTTTATCGCCGGCTTTTTCATCGGAGGACTCATTAGCGCTGGTGCCTCCCTGCTGCTCGCGCCCCAATCCGGGGAGGAGACCCGGGAGCAAATTCGTCAGAAGGGCATCGAGTTGAGTGATCAGGCGTCTCAGACGCTGCAAGAGACCCGTCAGAAGACGGAGCAGATCCTCGACGACGCGAAACTGAAGCTCGAGGACGCGACCAAAGACCTGCAAGCCCGCGTCGAAGAGGTTCAGACCCACGGTCGAGTCTTGCTCGAGGAAAAACAGAAGCAGCTGCAAGAGATGGCGAAGCAAGAGGAAGAAGAGAAGCCCTCGGAGGCCATCACGCTGGAGGAAATCCCCGCCGAAGAAGCCTAGATGGACTGCTTCAAACGAAGGACGTGGCCCACGCTCGCGAGCGTGGGCCACGTCTGTTTATCAACGTCACCTAAAGCAACCCCAACCAACCAGCGACGACGTGACCCGCGCCGACCATGTTGAGCGCGATGGGCAGCAGCAAGACCCCCATGGCGTTCATGCGGCGCGAGCCCCACAACACCGGAATCAGACCGATGCCCGTTGCCACGAGACAGATCGCCAGCCCTCCCACTCCGGTCATGCCCCCCACGACGGCGAGCAAGATCGCCAACGTCGCCCAGCTAAGGAAGCGATAGCTCACCTTGGTCGTCAGGGCGATCACCAGCCGGGTCATGCCCAACGAGAGCCAGAACGCGACGATGCCCGCGAGCAGAACGGCGGCGGTCGCCCAGTAGTAGGTCGCCGGGGTATAGGCGCTGTAGCGCGTGCTGATCATCCACGCCATACCGCCGCGCGTCAGGTGCAGGCCGGGCACGAAGAAGAGCAGAAAGCCCCCCACGTAATAGACAACTTTGGACGCGCCCTGCGAGATAATAAACGCCCGTTCGTCGCGTTGGGCCGTCGCATGGCCCGCCAGGAAGCCGCCCAGCCCCCCGGTGACCACGGGGAAGAACGCAGCGAAGAGACCGCCCAATACGCCGGCGGCCGTTCCCTGGAAGATCGCGCCGGCCGGCGCGTCGACGCTGCGGGCGATGTGCTGCGGCGGCAGCTCCACGCGGGCCAGCAGGTTCTGCAGCACCCAGGGCACGGCAAAGAGGCCCACAAAGGCCGGCAGGAGGTTCTGATAGGCCACCTCGACCGGCACCAGCGAGCGGTACATCAAGATGAAGCCCAGCAGCCCGGAGAGCAGAAAGGTCACCAGACCGGCCGTGAGCGATTTCCAGCCCTCCCACCAGCGAGCGAGCCCGGCCGGTGCGCGATCGGAGCCCTTGGGCCACTCAGAAATCAGCATGTAGGCGATGACGGTCCAGAGTATCCAGCCCATGTGCGGGCGCAGAATTTCCCGTATCACGGGAAAAAGTCGGGGCGCGACGCCGGTCAGGGCCGCCAGTACGAGCAGCGCGCCAAGGCTCCCGATACCGCTGAGCACCACGGCCTCGTAGCCGCGCTGCTGCATCAGGTACTTCTGCCCCGGCAGCACCATAAAGATCGTGCTATCATCAGGGACGGAGAGAAAGATGCTGGGAATGGTGTTGAGAATAGCGTAGCCGGTGATCATGCCCAGAAAGAGAAAGGCCATCCGTTCCGGGTCAAGAACCGGTTCCAGAGCCCCGCCCAACAACAGCAATATCCCCGCCACGTTGTAGATGTGCAGGGCCGGGACCAACGCCAGCAACGACGCCCCCAGGGCACCGATCAGCGCCCAGAGCAAGAGATTGAGTTCTGACATGGTTACTGCTCCGCCACACGCCAATCGTAGCGCGAGCGCAGAATCAGTTCCACGGCGCCGCGATAGAATGCCACTTCCCCCGTCACCTCGACCGGCAGCCCAGCTTCCGGCGCCGGGGCCAGATCAGCGGCGACGTTCGACCAGAGCAAGACGGTCACTGTGCCGGTGCCGTCGTCCAACGGCACCTTGACCCCCGCCGAGAAAGCCTCTGGACGCTTCAAGACGCCCCGCAGCCGCACGACCCGGCCCACGTCGGCCTCGGAGAGCGCGCCAGCGTCGACCCAGGGGATGTCCGGCGCCGCGGCCAATATCTCGATCTCCTCGGGCGCCTGCGGCACCACCTCCAGCTCC
>CAZCPK010000498.1:0-2775 GCA_964500755.1 uncultured Anaerolineales bacterium | reverse complement strand
TGCCCATTTCCTCACTGCCACCGGTTTTGGGAATCGTGGCTCGATTCCTGCCGCTGACCTACGCAGTCGAGGCTCTCCAAATCGCCCTGGAGGGCGGCTCACTACAGCGCGCAGGATTGGATCTGGTCGTGCTGGCGGCCTTCACGGGCGTCTTCTTCACCCTCGCCACGCGAATTCTACGTAACAGGATAACCTGATCCTGATCCGGGACGCCGCCCCATTGCCTGCGGGTTCCCTGTTTTTTCTTTGGGCTGCACCTTTTTCAGGGCAGCCTAACTTGTTTCCGCTTTTGCGCCGTAGGGACGGGCACTTTGCCTGTCCCCGTGGGCGGGCCGCCGGTCAAATCTCAGGGGATCGAGGGGGTCCGGCGGTTCTCTGGAGGCCGCAGGCGTTGACATCCGCCCTGGGCCGCTTATAATGGCTAGGTTCATACGATAGAGGCGCCCGCAGGCCCGGATGCCTGGGGCGTAGAGGGGAAGCCGGTCGAAGTCCGGCGCTGTCCCGCAACTGTAGCAACGGAGATTCTCCGTTGGAGCCAGATGACCTGCCTTTATCCCATACACGTAGTGCACCTTCGCGGAAAGGGGCGTGTGTAAGGGCTCGTGCAGGGCATGGCTCTTCCCCATTCAACGCAAGGGGGAAGGGCTTTTTTGTTTCAGGATTCGAGCGGAACGAGAAGGTTTTGATGGTATATGATCGCCTGAATAGGTCTGAATAGGGCCGGGGTATGCGTCGTCTGCTTACCGGCTTGATCTACGCGCTCAGCGGCGCGCTGGGCCTTGTTGCCTTCCTCGCGCCGTTCTTCCTGCCAGACGTCATCGGCGGGACGCTGGGGCAGTACCCATGGGCGCCGCTGCTCACGGCGGCGTTGGTGGGACTCTCTGTGTTGGCGCTGGTGGTGGAACTGCAGGGGCAGACGTTGAGCGCCAAGACCGTGGCGCTGTTGGGCGTCCTGATCGCCGTCACCAGCGTGCTGCGCTTTATTGACATCGCCGTCCCGCTGCCCGGCGGCTTCTCCCCGATCTTTGTGCCCATTATCCTCGCGGGCTACGTCTTCGGCGCGCGCTTTGGTTTTCTGATGGGCGCGCTGACGTTGCTGGCCTCCTCGCTAATCACCGGCGGCGTCGGCCCGTGGCTGCCCTATCAGATGTTCGCCGCCGGTTGGACGGGACTGACCGCCGGGTGGCTGCCGCATCCGGAAAAGGGGGGGGCGTCGCTCGTTCTACTTTGTGCCTTTGGCTTTCTCTGGGGCCTGCTCTACGGCGTCATCATCAATCTCTACTTCTGGCCTTTCGCCCAGGGGCCGCTGCGACAGTCCTGGACGCCGGGCCTGAGCCTGCGCGACACGCTGGCGCATTACGCGGCTTTCTACGCGGCGACCTCCCTGGGCTGGGATTTGGTCCGCGCCGTCTGGAACGCGGTCATGCTTCTGGCCTTGACCGGGCCGCTGGTCAAGATCCTGGCGCGCTTCCGACGCCGCTTTCACTTCGAGGTGGCGCGTGGCTGACGCGCGGGCCTGGTTGACCTGGACGCTGACGGTGTTGCTGGCGGCGTCGTACAGCCGCAATCCGCTCTACGGTGTGCTTCTGCTGCTGGTGACGGGGTGGGTCCACGCGACCTGCGCCATCGATAACGCGCCGCCCGCCGATACGGCGCCGCCCGCGCCGCTGGCGCCGCTCCGATTTGCGCTGGTGGCGGTGCCCCTGGCGGCGCTCTTTAACGGGCTTGCCTCCCCCGCCGGGACGACGGTCCTCTTTCATCTGCCGGCCCGTCTGCCGCTGATCGGCGGCGCGGTGACGCTGGAGGCGCTGGCCTTCGGCGCCATCAACGGGCTCAATCTGGCGGTGATCTTCAGTGGCTTCGCGGCTTTCAACCGCGCGCTCACCACCCGCCAGCTGCTGCAACTGACCCCCCGCGCCTTCCACGAGAGCGGCGTCGTGCTCTCCATCGCGCTCACCTTCGCGCCGCAGACGATCGCGAGCCTGCGGCGGATCCGCGAGGCGCAGGCGGTGCGCGGGCACCGGGTCCGGGGTGTCCGAGACTGGATCCCAATTTTTACGCCGCTGCTCACCAGCGCCCTGGAGCGCGCTTTGGCGTTGGCCGAGTCCCTGGTCGCCCGGGGCTATGCGGCGGTCGCCGCGCCGTCGCCGCCGGGCACGCGCATTCTGCTGGCGATAGGCCTCCTGACGCTGCTGGGCGGCTGGCTGACCTACGTCTTCGCGCCTGGGGCGCGGACGCCGGCCCTGATCGCGCTCGGTCTGGGCGTCGTCGCGCTCGGCGGCGCCCTGCGCCGGGTGGCGCGCACCGTCCGGTACACCACCTACCGCCCCCGACGCTGGCGCGTCCGTGACACGCTGATCGTCGCCGGCTGCCTCCCGCTTCTCGTTCTGCTGATCACGCGACGGGCGGCGGTCGCCTACAGCCCCTATCCCACGCTGGATTGGCCGCCCTTCGACGCGCTGATCGGCGTGAGCATCCTGGGGTTGCTCGTACCGATCTTTCTCACGCCTGCAAAAAAGTCTAAGGCGAATGTCAGAGAGTAGACGTCAGCATCCGCCTAATCCGGTAGATCCGTTGATTCATCTTGACGGCCTGACCTACACGTACCCCGGCACCGACGAGCCGGCGCTGGAGGGCGTGACGCTGGACGTCGCCGCGGGCCACTTTGCCCTGGTGGTGGGGCCGTCGGGCAGCGGAAAGTCGACGCTGCTGCGCTGTCTCAACGGGCTGGTGCCGCACTTTAGCGGGGGGCGGGTGGGCGGGGCGATCTCCGTC
>CAZCPK010000497.1:0-2777 GCA_964500755.1 uncultured Anaerolineales bacterium | reverse complement strand
AATCCCAAGTGTAACGGACATTGGTGCCGGCTGCTAGCGTCGTCGTCAGCACCAGGGGCCGCTGATGGCGCCCCGGCGCGTCACTGGTCAGCGTAAGCCCGGCAAGCGGTTCATCGTTGACCGTCACCGGCGTCGTCTCCGTCTGAGGTGGGTTGTCGAAGTTGGTCGCCGTGACCTGGGCGGTGTAGGTGCCAGTCTGCGGGTAGGTGTGGTGGATCGCCGCGATCGCCGGCCCGACCAGGGAGCCGGTGGTAGCCGTGACACCGTCGCCGAAGTCCCAGGTGAGCGTCACGCCGGTGCCGGCGTCCAAGGAGGCCGTCAACGTGGTCGCGGCGCCCAGCTCGGTCGGCCCGTCATCGATCAGGGTCAAATTCTCCACCGGCACGTCGGCCACGGTGAGTTGGGCCGTCTCCGTGAAGGCGCTCACCGGGTTGTGGATGTGGACGCTTGCCGTGTAGACGCCGACGTTCGGGTAAGTGTAACTCTGTAGGCTCTCCGTGGACGGATCCGGCGTCTCGGTCGCACCCTGCCCGTCACCGAAGTTCCAGTCGTAGGTGACCAACGTGCCCGCGTCGACGGTCGCCGTCAGCGTCGTGACGTCGCCCAGCACCGTGCGGGCGTCGACGAGCAGCGTGGGCCGGGTAATGGGCACCACCGCCGTGACGTCGAAGACATCCGAAACGACGTTGCCCAGGCCGTTGTCCACGGTTACGGTCACGGTATGATCGCCACTCTGCTGCTGGATCCAGCTGAAGACCTCAGTGATCGTGGTCTGGGCCCGCGTGTAGGTCGCCGTCGTACCCAGATCCGTCTCCCAGGTATAGGTGAGAGGCGGCGAGGCGTTGACGGGCGTCACCGTCGCCGTCAGCACAGTGTCGGCGTCGGTGGCGGCGTACCGCGGTCCGCTCAGCGTCACGCTCTGCACGGGGATGGATTCCAACATCGTCGTGGCGCTGTCCTCGTTGTCGTCCGGTTCGTGATCGGACTCGCGGTTCTCAACCCGCGCGGTGTTGGTAATGACGGGGGTGCCTGCAGCATCCTGACCGGCGCCGAAGTACGCCTCGGTCTCAACGAGGGTAGGCAGCGTCAACGTGAGGGAGACGTCGGACGGCAGCGGCGCCGCGTCGGTGCCGACCTGACAGGTCACCGTCTCGGGCGTCGCCCCGTCACTCTCGCACGTCACCTGGGGGCGGACGGTCACGCTGATCAGGCTGGGCGAAGTAAGGGCGTAGCTCTCCATAAAGACGCGGTACTGCAGATAACGGTTAGCTGCCAGATCGCGCAGCGCAAAGGTGGGCAACTCGGGGGTAGCATCGGCGGCTGCGGTCAGCGCGCTCACGCGGCTCCCGTCCAGACCCACGAAAGGTTCTGTATTGCAGGCCGGATCGTCGCAGGTGCGCACCTGAAGGGTGATCTGCGTCGCGCCGCGCAGGTAGTGGTTGCGGATCTCAGCGGTGTCGAGGGCGCGGGAGAAGAAAGCAACCTCGTCCAGACGACCGTGGAAGTACGACCCGCCGGACTGCGCACGCCCCAACCAGGTCCGCTCGCCGAGCACGTCCTGAGGATCCACCGTCACGGTACCGGAGACGTGGAAGGAGCCGTCCAGCCAGAGCGTCGCCGTATCGCCCGCCAGCGTCACCGCCAGGTGGGCCCAGCGACCGGTCGGCAGCGCCGCTCCCTCTACCACTTCCTGGGCGCCGTCGCGGCGGGCGACGAACCGCAGTCCCTCCTCGCCGGTCGAAAGGTAGAGCCGGTTATCCGCGTCGCGCCCCACGTCGAAGAGCTGTTGAGCGGACCCGCTGCTGTTCCAATAGACCCAGGCGGCAAAGGTGAAGTCCTCGGCGTCGGGGACGTAGGCAGGCAAGTTGAGGGCGTCGTCCACGCCGTCGAAGCGCAGTGCACCGTCGAAGCGTCCGGGGATGCCGCCCTGGGGACAGCTGCTACCGTCACAGCTGACGTCGTTGGCGCTGCCCGAGGCGTCCAGAAAGCTGGACGCGCCGTCGGGTTCGTCCAGGTGCAGCAGCAGCAAATTATCGGTCATGGTCACCGCGCCGGCGACGGCGGACGGATAGGCGTCGGCGCCCTGGTTATCGGGCAGGGGCTCCCCACTGATCCGCCCGGGCAGCCACTGCAGCGCGCCCCAGAGACCATGATCCAGCGGCTCCTCAAACACCTGAGAGTCAAAGACCGCGGCCTCTTCCGACGCCTGCCGCTCATACTGGAAGTGAATGGCTTCTGGTGAAAGTGTCTGATGGTAGATGGCGAACTCATCTACCATTCCTCTAAAGTACTCCGGCGCCCAGGAAACAGCCCCCACGAAGAAATACCCGCTACCTGCATAATGGGCGTTGGCAACGTCTTGGGCCACAGCGACGCCGTCGCGGTAGATGGTGCGCTCCCGGGTCGTCGCATCGTAGGTGCACGCCCAATGATGCCACCCGGTGTCCTCATAGGGTCTCGTATCCAGGTCGTCACCAAAAAACGCGCAGGTAAAGCGGTTGTCAGGCCGAAATCCCACGTGGAGTCCCTGATTGATCCCGATGGTACCCTGTCCGGCGATCCAATCCCCCCGGTTGGCAACCTCGCGCTTCGCCCAGAAGGAGAGGCTAAACGAGCGATTTTGCAGGTCAATGGGGTCTTCGGAGTAGAGGTAGTTTCCGGAGCCGAAATACACCGCATTGCCCAGCTTGCCTTCCGCCGTCTGATGTGGACACGCACCTAACGGACATTCGAAATGGTTGTCGCGACCGCTCGTGTCAAATGTGCGCCGATAGGGT
>CAZCPK010000496.1:0-2786 GCA_964500755.1 uncultured Anaerolineales bacterium | reverse complement strand
AAGCACGTTCTGCGACATTGGCGCGGGTCTTCGCTGACCACTCGCTTCGCAATCCTAGGGGCCGGGGGATGGGGGGGGCGGCAAATCCACGGCATACAGCTGCGCCCGGGGTATTGCTAGCCGAATCTGAACCAGCCCCGAGGAGCTACGGAAAAATCCCAGAGTCTAGCGTTTTGCACGTGTATATCCGTGCAAATCCGTGAGCACTTGCAAGCTGTCCAGGATACTTCACCTAAGAACCTATAAGAGCCGCGATTTTTTGTCAGAGTCAAGAAAAAGGCCCGACGGATAGCCGTCGGGCCAACAATCGTTCTATCTACCAGATAAAGCGTTACTTCTTCTTATGTGCCTCTTCAATGATCTCCTGCGCCAGATTGGTCGGTACGATGGCGTAGTGGGAGAACTCCATGGAGTAGACGCCACGCCCCTGCGTCAGAGCGCGCAGGTTTGTCGCGTATTGCTGCATCTCAGCCAGCGGACCGTCCGCCGTGATGATGGCCTTACCGCTTTCCTGACCCATTCCCTGAACACGTGCGCGACGACTGTTCAGGTCCGAAATCACGTCGCCGGTGAACTCGTCCGGGGTAGTGATCTCAAAGGAGTAGATGGGTTCCAGCAACACCGGCTTCGCCTTCACAAAGGCTTCCTTGAACGCCTCTCGTCCGGCGATCTGGAAGGCGATATCCTTGGAATCGACCGGGTGCTCTTTGCCATCATAGACGGCGACGATGACGTCAACGATGGGATAGCCGGCGATAACGCCGTCCTTCAATACGCCCTTAACGCCCTTCTCGATGGAGGGCCGGAAGGAGGTGGAGATGTGCCCGCCGAAGACCTCCCAGACGTACTCGAAGCCTTCGTCCCGGGGCGCCGGCTCAAGGCGCATGTGCACCTCGGCGAACTGTCCTGCGCCGCCCGACTGCTTCTTATGACGGTATTGTGACGAGGCAGTCTGGGTAACGGTCTCCCGATACGGAACCCGGGGCACCTTTGTTCCCAACTCTACGCCAAAGCGAGAGGCCATACGGCGCACCGCCGTGTCGACGTGCGCGTCCCCCATGCCCGAGAGGATGGTCTCGTTAGTGCCCGGCTCGTGCTGCCAGTGCAAAGTCGGATCTTCTTCACAGAGACGGGTCAGCGTGGACCCCATCTTCGCCGTGTCGCTCTTGGACTTGGGATAGACAGCCACGCTGTAAAGGGGATCCGGGAAGGACGGCCCGCGCATCTCCAGCACGCGCTCCTCGTCGCAGAGGGTATCGCCGGTCAACGCTTCCCCCATCTTGGTAGCCGCGCCAATATCCCCGGCGTGCAGCCGCTCGATGTCGATCTGCTCGTTACCGCGCATCATCAACAGCTGGCTGACTCGCTCTTCGCTGTCCACGCGGGGGATGTGAACGGTGAAGCCAGACTCCGCCACGCCGCCATAGACACGGAAGAAGGTTAATTTACCTACAAAGGGATCGGCTAACGTCTTGAAGACCAGCAGCGCCAACGGGGAGTCGTCGCTGACAGGATAGGCTTCGTCGCCCGCCTCGAACTCGCTCGCTTCCGCCGGATTGGGCCCCAGATGAACCAAAAAGTCCAGTATAGCCTTGACGCCGACGCCCGTCTCTCCGGCAGCCGCCAGCACCGGTACCAGCGTGCCCTCGACGATGGCCGAGCGCAGACCGGAGACGATCTCCTCGGGCGTCAGCTCTTCGCCTTCAAGGTACTTCATCAGCAGCTCATCGTTTCCCTCGGCTGCCGACTCCATCAGCTCGAAGTTGATTTCCTCAACCCGGTCCGCCATATCAGCGGGCATCTCGCCGACCTTTCCCTCTGCGCCCAGATAGGCCTTCTTCTCCAGGACGCTGACCACGCCCTCGAAATCGTCCTCGGCCCCGATGGGCAGCAGCAGAGGCACAAACGTGGCGTCAAATGTCTCCCGCAGGGAGTTGAGCGAGCGCTCGAAATTGGCGTTCTCGCGATCCATCTTGTTGATCAGTACCATGTGCGGCACGTTCTCGTTATCCGCATACGACCAGGTCAGCTCCGTGCCGACCTCGACGCCCGAGGCAGCGTCCAACACCGACAGCGCCAGCTCGGAGACGCGCAGCGCGCTGTTGACCTCGCCGACGAAGTCGGTATAGCCGGGCGTATCCAGCAGATTGATCTTGTGATTCTTCCACATCACAGGAGCCAAGGCCGTGGTCAGGGAGATCTGGCGCCGCTTCTCCTCGTCGTCAAAGTCGGTGACAGTGCTACCCTCCTCAATGGTACCCTGCCGCTTGATCGCGCCGCTCAGCCAGAGCGCGGACTCCGCAAACATCGTTTTGCCGGAGCTGCCGTGTCCGATAAGGACAACATTCCGCAGTCGTTCAGTTGTAAATTCCTTCATTGACCTCTTCCTCCAGGGGTAAATTGAGATAAGTGACAAACAAAAACGGCCCGTGGGCCGTCGTATATCTACACTGGGTCCAAATGTCAATTCTAAACGAGATTAACGATTTGTCAAAAATTAGCCCCTGTCCGGGCAAACGAAGCGGTTCTAAGCCTTTCTTAGGTTGCTCAGCGCCTCCTGGCAACGCGTACCCAGGTCATCAACCCGGCTGCGTTTGCCTTGGGCGCGGCTAAGCACGTTCTGCGACATTGGCGCGGGTCTCCGCTGACCACTCGCTTCGAAATCCCTGTCCACGCCGCGATTTGCAGACAGACCGATCAAGCGCTGAGGGAACTTGTCGTGGCTCTTTGAGATTTCGCCGGATGCAAAGGCAACGTTTGCCATGCGCTTCCTGTCACAATGTAGA
>CAZCPK010000495.1:0-2796 GCA_964500755.1 uncultured Anaerolineales bacterium | reverse complement strand
CACGATGCAGAAAAGGTCTGGTGAGCCCCACTAGCGTAGCCTACAGCACTAGTTTTAGGGACACTCACTCCACTATCCGGCAAAGTCCCAGAGACCCGTGTTCTATTGCGGGCCAAGAAATCGGAACTGATTTCGGATACTCGATCACTCCTGGACGCCTTGCAGGCGGAAGGTTTTCATATGGGAGACGATTTGTATCGTGAGGCCCTGCAACTGGCTAGCGAAAACTGAAGCCGGTACATTGCAGTAGTCGAGAGCAACTGGGTATCTTCGTTCGTTGGTTGCCGGTGATCCCGTTCAGGAAACACTTGGTGATATCGACACCGGATAAGACAGAACCTTACGCTGAGCAGGATGGCAAGCCGCAGGGGGGCAAGGAGGATGACGACCGGATCACGTGCATGGGCCAGGTGCTGCACAAGATGCGCCTGGACGAACTGCTGCAGATCCTCAACGTCCTGCGCGGCGAGATGCACATTTTTGGCCCGCGCCCCGAGTTTATCGCCGAGTTGGAACAGAAGATCCCCTTCTACCGCACGCGGCTGCCGGTCGCAGATCTACTACACGTACGGTAACAGCATCGAGGACTCCCTGATGAAACTCCAGTACGACCTCACCTACATCCGCAACCGCCCTGAGGTTTGATCGGTAGCCTATTAACCACACCCGTAGAAAGTAGCGCGGGCGGGCCTGTCCCTACGGCGCACGAGCCGAAAGACCGTTTGGGTTTCACCCAATTCCCCATAAGAGCCTCGTACATGACATAAAAAATCCATGAGAATCCGTGCAATCCGTGGTGAGAGTTGAATCGAAATCTCTACAAGACCTCCGACCGCATCCTCGGCAAACTCGTCACCACTGGTGAGTACCCATAAGGCTGCTGTCCACGGAGTGCACCGGTTTTTCACCCTAGAGAGCGCTGCGTGGGCATAGAAAGAACCTGTTTTTTCTCTCTGTGTCCTCTGGTTTGTAGAGGCCTCTGCGGGCTCTGTGGTGAGATGTGGGTAATCACCAACGTCACCGTGCTCCGCTATCCAGAGACCTGGGTCATCGGATACGGACGGCCCCTATCTCCCTGTCTCCTTGTCCTGGTCACCTTGCCTCCTGCTCCCCCTTTGATTTTTGGGAGTGGATGCGGGCATGTGGAACGAGCGAGCGCTCTTCTACCTGCGGCGGCCCTTTCGCCTGCTGAAGCACTACGGCCCGCTGGGCTGGCGCCTCCTGCGCGGGGATCGGGAGAGCCGCGCCGCACTGCGCCGTCAGCGCGACCTCATGGACTGGCTGCGCGGTGATTAGCCTGGGGGTAGTGATGGGGAGCCCACTTTTCGAGTAGCGTCCCGGTAAAGGTTGTTGAGGGTCGCCGCACTGTTCCTCACTGTAGAGAGCGCTGGGGACGCGTAGTTTTTCTCTGTGCTCTCTGCGCGCTCAGCGGTAAAACGAGACCAACAACATCCAGGAGGGACACACCCCTTTTTCTCAGGGTTGACAAACCACCTCGTGACGGTAGAATCAGGTTTGCTGTAGGCTTTGCTGGCCCGGCGCTTTTTCGGTGAACTTTCTTGCGAGCCGAGCCGGGTCGTATTCCTTTGGCGTACTGTGTGAGGGGGAGCTATGACCCAGTCATCATCGAACCACGTGTTGATCACCGGCGGGGCGGGCTTTATCGGCTCGCACCTGGCGGAGGCGCTGCTGGCCCGGGGCGACCGGGTGACGGTCATCGACGACCTGTCGACCGGGCGCTTCGAGAACGTCGCCCCACTGACCGATCATCCGCGCTTTCACTTCGCGCTGGATACCATCACCCACCACCTGGTCATGGACCGGCTGGTGAGCGAGTGTGACGTCATCGTGCACCTGGCGGCGGCGGTGGGCGTCGAGCTGATCGTGCGCGACCCGGTCCGCACCATCGAGACCAACGTATTGGGCACCCACGCTGTGCTGCAGGCCGCGGCCCGCTACCGCAGGAAGGTGCTTATCGCCTCCACCTCCGAGGTCTACGGCAAGGGCGTCCAGGTGCCCTTCAGCGAGGACGACGACCGCGTGCTGGGGCCGACGTCCAAGGCGCGTTGGAGCTACTCCGACTCCAAGGCCGTCGATGAGTTCCTGGGCCTGGCCTATCACAAGCAGAAGGAGCTGCCTGTGGTGATCTTCCGCCTCTTCAACACCGTGGGGCCGCGCCAGACGGGACAGTACGGTATGGTGGTCCCGCGCTTCGTGCAGCAGGCGCTGCGCGGCGACGCCATCACCGTCTACGGCGACGGCAGCCAGAGCCGCTGCTTCTGCAACGTCGCCGACGTGGTGCGGGCGCTGATCCTGCTGATGGAGCGTCCCGACGCCGTTGGCGAGGTCTTCAACGTCGGCAACACCGAGGAGGTCACGATCCTGGAACTGGCCCAGCGCGTCGTGCGGCTGGTCGCGCCCGAGGCGGAGTTCAGCGACCGCATCGTCTTCATCCCCTACGACGAGGCCTACGAACCCGGCTTCGAGGACATGCAGCGGCGCGTGCCCGACATCGGTAAACTCCAGCGCCTCACCGGCTGGTCGCCGGAATACTCCCTCGACGAGACGCTGCGGCAGGTGCAGGACTATTACGTGGGAAGGCTAGAACGTTAGCACGTGAAAACGTTGGCACGTTGGAATGTTGTGACGTTATCCAGGAGGCGGAGAGGGTGGCGACGATACGGCGGTTTGAGGAGATTGAGGCCTGGCAGACGGCGCGGCGATTGACGCAAAAGATTTATGGCAGTTTTGCTAAAGTCACCCCGTTGACGTGGCAGCGAGTGCCAGCCAACGACG
>CAZCPK010000494.1:0-2803 GCA_964500755.1 uncultured Anaerolineales bacterium | reverse complement strand
ACATATTTTTTCTGACCTACTTAGTTTTAGGGTCACGGTTTTTAGAAGCACTCACTCCCCTAACCGGCAAGGTCCCAGAGACCCCCACTCGCTTCGAAATCCCAAGGAGTCCCCTCTGTACTACCCTCGCTGTCTGGGAGAGATGCTTTTTACCCGATCCGAACTTGATGCGTTGATTTTCTTCTGCAGAGTGGTATGATGACGCCTGTAATGCGACCGCTTCTATCATGGGAGAGGGTGACGTAAGGGGGACGCGCGAACATATGAAACGTGGGTTGCAGATATTGGGTACGCTTATCGTTGTGGGGCTCCTGGTTCTCGTGGCGTTGGGATTGCGAAGCGCCTACCTGGCGCAGGACGTGGAGACGCCGGTCGTCACGTTGACGCCCAGTGAGACGCCCCTGCCGCCGACCATGACGGCGACCGCCACGGCGTCGACCACGCCGACCCAGACCCCGTCACCTACGGCGACGGCGACCGGGACGCCGACGTCGACTCCCCCTCCCCCCCCGACGGAGACGCCGACGATTGCGGCGCTGCACCCCCGCTGGGCGACGCCGATCTTGACCGACACCACCGTGGTGACCTCGACGCTGCCCCAGCCGACGCCTATGCCGCTGATCGGGCAGCCGAAGGGTACGATCAACGTCTTGCTCCTGGGTGCCGACAGCGAAGGAGAGAAAGAAGTCTCCCTCACCGACGTGATGATGATCGCGTCGATCTTCCCCGATACACCTGGCGTCAGTCTTATCTCCATTCCCCGCGACTTCTACGCCTGGATTCCCACCTGGGGACACGATAAGGTCAACACCGCTTACCTCCGCGGGTACAAAAATAACTATCCCGGCGGCGGTCCCGGTCTGGTCAAGGCCACTGTGGAGTACAATCTCGGCGTGCCCATTCACTACTACGCTCAGGTCAATTTCGACAGCTATCGCAGTATTGTGGACGCCGTGGGCGGCGTCGACGTCGTCGTCGAGTGCCCCTTCCACGACACCTATCCCGATCCGGAGGCACCTGGCGGGGCGACGGACGTTGATATGGAGCCGGGCATCCACCATCTCGACGGCAAGCACGCGCTCTGGTACGTTCGTTCCCGCTGGAACACCTCGGACTTTGACCGTCACCGTCGCCAGCAGCAGGTGCTGCGCGAGATCTTTAGCCGCGCTCTTAGCCAGAACCTCCTCGGGCAGATCCCGGAGTTCTGGAAGGTCTATAAGGACGAAGTCAAGACCGATCTGGGACTCACGGATTTACTCTACCTTGGCTCCGTGGGTGCCCGTTTCGACCTGCGTAATCTCAAGAGCCGCTTTATCCGGGGGAGCACGCTGCTCGAATCCCAGACGACGCACCGGGGCTACGTGCTGGTGCCGCAGCGGGACGCGCTCTATGAGTTTATGCAGGAGGCGGCGCAGCCGCCGGTGACCAGCCGGGCCGCGCAGCGCGCCTATCGCGTCTCCGTCTGGAACGGCACGGGCAACTCGGGATGGGGTGAGGTGGCTGCCTATCGCCTGGGGCTGGAGGGTTTCGTCGTGACGGAGATCGAGAACGTCGACGTGACGCCCCTCACCACTATCACCGACTTCACCACCACGAGCAAGGGCTCGCCGCTGTGGAAATTGCTCAGTCTCTATGAGCTGCAAAGCAGCGACGTGATCGGTGAGCCGACCGAGGGCAGCGCCGTGGACTTCCGCGTGACGTTGGGCCGTGACTACAATCCCTGCCTGGGCACGGGGACGGCGCGCTGGCGTCCGACGCCGACGCCCACGCCGACGGGGACCCCCGTGCCGGCTGAGTAGCGATGCCCGCACTCTCACGCCGTCGCTTCCTGAAGATAAGCTGTCAGGCGCTGTGGGGGGGGCTCGTCGCCAGCGGCGGGACTGCGCTCTACGCCGCTACAATCGAGCCGACGTGGCTGCGCCTGCGACGGATCTCCGTCGGGCTGCCCGCGTTGCCCGCGTCGGTCGAGGGTTTCACGCTGAGCTTGTTGACCGATCTGCACTACACCGAGCAGGGGGGACCGCGCCTCGTGGAAGATGCCGTGGCGCTGAGCAACGCCGTTGAACCGGACGTCGTCCTGCTGGGCGGCGATTTTGTGACCGGGAGCGCGGCCTACGCTCAGGCGCTTATTCCTCTCCTGGAGGATTTGCGCGCGCCTTACGGCGTCTTTGCCGTACTCGGCAACCATGACATCTGGAGCGCCACCGTTACCGTAGTCGAGGCGCTGGAATCTGCCGGCGTCACCGTGCTCCGCGACGCGGTGACAACCGTAGGTCCGCTGCAGCTTATCGGGATCGAGGACCGGGGCGCCACGGGTATGACGCGCCTGGGGCAGGCCTCCGGTCTCGCTGCCTTCCGGCGCCGGTGGACAGCTGCTGTCCGCGCGCTGCGGGGTTTGGTGGCGCAGGAGGCGACCGATCTGCCCCGCTTGCTGCTCGTCCACAACCCCGACTTCGCGGAGCTGCTGCCCGACGACGCCGGCATCGAGCTGGTGCTCTCTGGACACATCCACGGCGGGCAGGTGCAGCTCCCGTTGATCGGCGCGCCGCTGATTCCCTCCTGCTTCGGCGACCGCTTTTTGGAAGGGCTGACTGCTACCAGTGCCGGAACGCCGGTCTACGTCAGTCACGGCGTGGGCCACATCCCCCCCGGCGTGCGCTTCAACTGTCGCCCCGAGGTCACGGCGCTGACACTGCGCTCCGATTGAATCCGTTCGCCGCTCGTGGGGATTTCGAAGCGAGTGGTCCACGAAGACCCTCGCCAATGTCGCAGAACGTGCTTAGCCGCGCACAAGGCAAACGAA
>CAZCPK010000493.1:0-2809 GCA_964500755.1 uncultured Anaerolineales bacterium | reverse complement strand
GCCTTACTTGGCACTTGAGGGAAAAATCTGTGCAATCTGTGTCGATCTGTGTCCCATAGTGCAATCACCTGAACGCTTACAAGTAGTTATCAGGAAGATGGAGCAGCTGAACGAGGAGGGAGGCACTTTCAAAGTGCGTCCCTCCTGATAGATAAGCAAAAGGCTAATAGACAACCGGGGCTGTCGTGAGCGCCCCGGTTGTTTTTGGTAATGGATAGGCGACTAGACAATCCCCAGCTGCTTGCCGACCTCTTCCATGATATCCAGCACCTGATCCAGCTGTTCGTCGGTGTGGGTGGCCATGTAACTGGTGCGGAGCAGGGAGAGCGCCGGTGGGACGGCGGGGGGGAGCACCGGGTTGGTGTAGACGCCGGCCTCGAAGAGCATCTTCCACGCCTGCAATGTCTTGGTGTCGTCGCGGATGATGATGGGAATGACGGGCGTCTCGGTGCCGCCGATATCGAAGCCCCGGGCGCGATACTGCGCGTGCATGTAGGCCGCGATCTCGTTGAGCCGCTCGATGCGCTCCGGCTCTTCCTGCATGACCTCGAGGGAGGCCAGGGCAGCCGCAGCGTTGGCGGGCGGGATGCTCGCGCTGAAGATCAGCGAGCGGGCCGTGTGCTGGATACAATCGATGACGTCGGCGTCACCGGCGATGAAACCGCCCAGCGAGGCGAAGGACTTGCTGAAGGTGCCCATGATCAGGTCGACGTCGTCGGTGACGCCGTAGTGTTCGGGCGTCCCTTTGCCGCCGCCCAGCACGCCGACGGAGTGGGCGTCGTCCACCATCAGCCGGGCGCCGTACTGCTTGCACAGCGGGATGATCTCCGGCAGCGGCGCGGTCTCGCCGCCCATGCTGAAGACGCCGTCGACCACGACAAGCGTCCCGGCCTCCTCGGGTATGGAGGCCAGGGCGCGTTCCAGCGAGTCCATGTCGTTGTGGACGAAGCGCTTCATCTGCCCGTAGGCCATCTTGCAGCCGTCGATGATGCTGGCGTGATCCTCCTTATCTGTGATGACGTAGTCGTTGCGGCCCACCAGCGCGGAGATCGTCCCCACGTTGACCTGATAGCCGGTGCTGAAGACGAGCGCTGCGTCTTTGCCGATCCACTCGGCGAGCCGACGCTCCAGCTCTAGATGCAGTTCGAGCGTCCCGTTGAGAAAGCGGGAGCCCGTGCAGCTGGGACCGTAGATTTCGATGGCGTCCATGGCGGCCTGCCGCACCTTGGGGTGCATCGTCAGCCCCAGGTAGTTATTCGAGCCGATCATAATCAACTCGCGGTCGCCGATACGCGAGACGGTTCCCTCATTATTGGTCAACGGAATGAAGTAAGGATAGAGACCGGCCTCCCGGGCATCCTGGGCCTGTTTGAACCCGCCCACAAACTTTTCAAAAATATCCATGATAAACCCCTTTGCTATTGAATAATGACCCGCTTCCGCTGTCCCAACATGGAGAGAAGCTTCAGCGTTGGATAGTGGATAACGCCGATATTCAGAGAAAACTCACGGTTGAGTGCTTTGAGCTTGACTCATTGTAAGGCCTTCATTAGTGGGTGTCAAGCATTCACGGACTGTAAGGGATTTCGAAGCGAGTCAACGAGCGAAAACGACCTCGCTGACTTATAGCGCCCGTAGCCGGGAATAAGGCAAACGAAGCGGGGTTGATGACCTGGACAACCTCGCTGGGAGGTGCTGAGAGGTCTTGGAAAGGCTCAAACCTCCTCGGGCATGCTAATATCGTAATTTCCGGTTCTCTGTGTTCCTGATTTTGTAGATGTTGAACAAGGAGCGGTCACCTGTTCTGAAAGTGGTAGGTAGCCAGGAAGTTGACAGGAAGCTGCTTTTAGGTAGGATGATCTCACGATGACGCGCAACAAGATGGACCTGGGAAGATTTGGAGAGCAGCGGGCCGCCGAGGCCCTTGCGCGGCGCGGTTTCACCATCGTGACGCGCAACTGGTATTGCGCTCAGGGTGAGGTGGATATCGTGGCGCACCGCGACGGCGCGCTCTCCTTCTTTGAGGTGCGCACGCGCCGCGCGACGACCTTCGGTACGCCGGAGCTCTCGGTGACGCCGGAGAAGCGCGCCCGCATGGAGACGGTGGCCCGATGGTACATCGGCGCCGAGGTCGACGCGCTGGACGTGGCCTGGCACCTGGGCCTGGTCGCCGTGCAGATCGATGGGCGCCGCCGGGTGCGACGCCTCACCATCTACCCCGATCTCGCCGGGGGGCCGCTGCCGCCGCTCCCCGGCGACACGGGACGCTGACGTGGAGCGCGGTATCGTCTTCGACATCAAGAAGTTCTCGGTCCACGACGGACCGGGGATCCGCACCACGGTCTTCCTCAAGGGCTGCCCGCTGCGCTGCGCCTGGTGCCACAACCCCGAGAGCCAGCGCGCCGCGCCCGACCTGCTGCTTCGTCTGGACCGCTGTATCGGTTGTGACGCCTGTGTCGCGGCCTGTCCGGAGGGCGCTATCGACCGCGTCGCCGGGCGGCTGGTCACCGACCGGGCGCGCTGCGTCGGCTGTGGGGCCTGCGTCGCCGTCTGCTACGCCGAGGCGCGCGAGCGGGTGGGGCGCGAGATGACCGTCTCCGAGGTGTTGGACGTCGTCGAGCGCGACCGTCCCTTCTACGAGGAGTCGGGCGGCGGCGTGACCTTCTCGGGCGGCGAGCCGCTTCAGCAGCCCGACTTCCTGCGGGCGCTGCTGCGGGCGTCCCAGGCGCGGGGGCTGCACACCGCGGTCGATACCTGCGGACACGCGCCGTGGCCCGTGCTGGACGGGCTCCGGCCCTTGGTCGATCTC
>CAZCPK010000492.1:0-2816 GCA_964500755.1 uncultured Anaerolineales bacterium | reverse complement strand
CCGGCTGCTGGCAGCCTACGTCGCCGAGTTGGACGTCGACGCACACCCCCACTGGGAGGACGAACTATGACCGCCACGAACCTGACTGAGATCCTGATCAAGCTATCCAACGTGAAGGCGACCTCCGGCGACGAAACGGAGATGCGCCGCACCGTACGGCCCTACGTGGAGGAGCACGTGGACGACCTCCGCGTGGACGCTTTAGGCAATCTACTAACCGTCAAAAAAGGCTTCGGTGAGGTGCCCCTCAAGGTACTCGTCACCGCGCACATGGACGAGGTCGGCCTGATGGTCGTCGATCACGACAGCAGCGGCCTACTCCACGTAAGAGCGGTTGGCGGCATTGACGCTCGACTTCTGCCCGGGCTAGACGTCCGCGTCGGCGAGGAGCAGCTGCCCGGCGTCATCGGGCTGCAAGCCATTCACCGGGCCAAGGAGAACGCAAAGAAGGTCACGCCGCTGGAGAAGTTGACCGTCGACATCGGCGCCGCGAGCGAAGACGAGGCCAAGAACCTGGCGCCCATTGGGACGCGGGTCACGTTTGCGACGGAAGCCCGTCGTCTGGGCGATCTCATCGCGGGCAAAGCCTTCGACGACCGCGCCGGGTGCACCACGCTGATCTCGCTGCTGCAGGCTCCACCCTACCCTTTTGACCTGCACGCGGTCTTCACCGTCCAGGAGGAGGTGGGCCTGCGCGGCGCGCGGGTCGCCGCGTACACCGTCGATCCCGACGTCGCCTTTGCGCTGGAGGGCACCATCGCGGACGATCTTCCCAAGGAGGAGGACGCCAGTCCCACCTCAGAGATCGGCAAGGGGCCGGTCATCACCGTGATGGACCGCTCCTACATCAGCGACGCGCGCCTGCTGCGCTATACCATCCGCCTGGCGGAGGAACTGGAAATTCCGTATCAATTCAAACAGCCGGGCGTGGGCGGCACCGACTCAGGCGCCATTCACCTCGCGCGCGGCGGCGTCCCCACCTTGACCGTCGCGGTACCCTGTCGCTATATCCACAGCCCCACGTCCCTGCTCCATCCCCAGGATCTGGAACGGACGGCGACGTTGATGGAGGCACTGCTGCGACGCCTGACACCGGAGGTTCTGGAGCGCGAAGAACGTTGAAACCTTTCAACTGACGCTATCTTGATTTTCCAAAGGAGACAACCTTGAACTTCGAATTACTCAGTCGGTTAACAGAAGCATTTGGTCCCTCGGGGCAAGAGGAAGACATTCGTAACGTTATAGTGGAGGAGGTCACGCCCCTGGTCGACGAGCTGCGGGTCGATCCCCTGGGCAGCCTGGTCGCTCACCGGCCCGGCGAGGGCGAGACACTGGTGCTGGCAGCCCACATGGACGAGATCGGCGTTATGGTCTCTCACGTTGACAAGAACGGCTTCCTGCGCTTTGCGCGGGTCGGCGGCGTCTTTCCTCTGCACTGCGTCGGCAGCCGGGTGCACTTTCCGAACGGCACCACCGGCGTCATCTACGTGGAGCGCCGGGAGGACGCCTCGAAAGCGCCCCAATTGAAGGATCTCTACATTGACGTCGGCGCCACGAGCCGGGAGGATACGCCGGTCAGCGTCGGTGACGTCGCCGTCTTCCCGCGCCCCCTGATGCGACAGGGCAATCGGATCATCGGGAAAGCACTCGACGACCGGATCGGCTGTTACGTGCTGATCGAGGTCCTGCGTCGCCTGGAGTCAACGCCGTTCGACCTCTACGCCCTCTTCAGCTCGCAGGAGGAGGTTGGCGTGCGCGGTGCGCGCACTTCGTCCTACACCATCAACCCGGACATCGCCATCGCCATCGACGTCACCCGCACGGGGGACACGCCCAAGGCGCTGCCCATGGCCGTCGCGTTGGGCGACGGCCCCGCGATCAAGATCCAGGATCCGGGGATGATCACCCATCCCAAGGTGCGCCGCATGCTGGTCGACGCCGCTGAACGGGCCGACCTGCCCTACCAGCTGGAGGTATTGCAGGGGGGCAGCACCGACGCAGCCGCCATGCAGCTGACGCGGGCGGGCGTACCCAGCGGTTGCGTGAGCTTGCCTTGCCGCTTCGTGCACAGCCCCTCGGAGATGGTCGATGCCGACGACGTCGAGAACGCCATCCGGCTCCTGGTCGCGACCCTGGAAGGCGCCTGATACCCTTCGACAAGTACTCACAACGCCTTTGTATAAGCCGGGCTACCGGGGAGAGGACGCGGAACAAGCAGCGGACATCTTCGCTTGCTCCGCTCTCTCCTGTGGGAGTCCGCGTCGATCATCGCCCAGCGCGTTTGACAAGACGCCGTTCTTCGTGCTATGATAAAGTCCATGAGCACATCATCCCGCCCCAGGGTGGGATTTTTGGCTCTTTTGGACTTCGCAGGATCAGACCGAAAACTTACCCACGGATTTCACAGATTTACACAGAAAATGAAAATTCACAATCGTTTTTGGGCCACCCGGCGAAATCCCAGGGACCCGGATCGTTCAGCAAGAGGCCTAGTTCAAGCGCCGGTAGAGAGGGTTCGTGAAACAAAGGTGTTTTTATTCGGAATCCAAGTGCGAGTGGTTGAGCCGGCCTTTTCGTGCGTTCGAAGGTGCATTGCACCTGGTTAAATCCTAATACCGTAATTTCAGCACATCAATCTTGACTCCGCTGAAAAAAGGTCAATCTAACCACAGAGCACGCGGAGGGCACAGAGATTTTAAGTTCTATTATGATTTTCTGCCATGATATCCGGAGAAATGCGAAAAGAATTAAACACCACCTGAATTTTTCTCTGTGCTCTCTGTGATCTCTGCGGTAAACAGGCTTTTTTCACCAGA
>CAZCPK010000491.1:0-2832 GCA_964500755.1 uncultured Anaerolineales bacterium | reverse complement strand
AGAGTCCCCGAATCAGCGCGGCGCGGCAGGTCGTCTCGCTGGCGGCTGATGGCCAGGTCTGCCACCGGTCGTCCTCCGCCGCGCGGAGCGTCGCCTCCAACAGGCTACCTTCCAACGCCGCCGGCGCTTCATCCAACAGCGCTGCCACCTGAGAACGACGCACCGGCAGATATCGGGTCCGTTGCGTCCAGATAGTCTGGGCTTCGTCCGTGAGGAACCAGTTGAGCGTCGTCCAGGCCAGCTCGCGCCGGGGGCCCTCGGGAGCCGTAAGCAAGAGACCCGGACCGTACCAGAGGGTGGTTCCAGATGCATCGTCCCGACCGGGCAACGGGGCTATCCTCACGGTGAAGCTCCGCTCCTCCAAAACCGCTTTCCGCACCGCGTCCCGATCGAGGCTGGAGCCCACGAGCATCGCCATCGTGCTGCTGCCGAATTGCCGGATACCGTTCTCGGTCAAATCATGGATGCGCCCACATCCCTGGCGGAGTAGGTCGTGGAGCTGCTCCGCCGTCTCGAAGGCCGACGCAGCGTCGAGTTGATAGACGCCGAGCTCCTCTGGGGAGGGCGCGCTCCCGGCGGTCAACAGCGCCAGCAACGTACCCGGGCGGGCGGGAAGCGCCAGCCCCACCTGACCGCCCTGCAGGTTTGTCGCCTCACACGCCATCGTGGACAGATCGGCGAGCCCGACCTCCGCTGGGTCATAGCTCAGATCCTGGAGCCACTCCTGATTATAGTAGAGCGCGTGCAGGGCGAGGCCTAACGGCACGCCGAAAGGCTCGATATCTCCGCCATAGAGCGCCGTCGCCATGGGCAGGAGGTCGTCCTCAAATTCACCGGGGAGCGCCGCAAGATTAGAACCGATTCCAGAGGCCCGGAAGTCCGAGAGCGCGTCGACGTCAATAACGACGAGGTCCGGGCGTCTGTCCTCCGGCAACTGCTCAAGTTTCTCAAGCAGGGTGGTCTGGCGTTCTACGATAAGATAAGGACCTTGTGGGTGTACGTCGTTGAACCGATCCCCGATCGCCTGCAGGGCCGCGCCCGGCTCCCCGGAGAGCTCGTGCCAGAGCACGAGGGTCTCCGGCGCGGGCGGAGTGGAGGGAAGCGCAGGACTGCACCCCGCAAGGATCAGAATCAGCGACAAAATCAACAGCGTACGATACATATTCTCCCTCGACAGTGACTAGGACACGTCCAAAGATGGGTCACCGGGCTCACACGCACCGCGCTGCCAACGCTTACGCAGGGCGGTGATCAACATGTCCAGCTCGTGCAATTTAAAAGCGTAAATCAGAGCCAAATAGACGGCTACTCCAATGGCGGAGGGTACCAGCAGCTCAATCAACACCCCGCGGGCTTCCGGAGGCACGTGCGGCGCCAGCAGCGCGTGCGCTCCAAAGACGGGCCCCGCCATGATCAGTGAAGCCAGGAACGCGATCCAGGTGGTCTTAAGCACGTGATAAGGCGCCAGAGAACCGACCTTGCGCACGAAAAGATAGAGCATCAGGAGCGCGTGGGCCGTCAGCTTGAGCGAGTTGGCTAAAATCAACAGGGAGAGCTGGGGCGGACCAAAGAATGTGGGCGCCAGCGCCAGAATTGCATAGAGGACCGTGGTGACGACGCCGACCAGCGCGGGCGTCCAGGTGTCCTTGCGCCCGTAGAAGGCAAAGATCAGCGGCTGATCCAACGCCGCGAAGATCAGCCCCAGAAGATTGAAGCGCAAGGCCATGGCGACGACCTGGGTATCGGCCGGCATGAAATTTCCGCGCTGAAAGAGAAGCGCCACTGTCGGTTCGGCGAGAAGCAGCAACAAGGTTGCGGTGGGGAGCACCAGGACGAGCACCAGACGCAGACCCTGCGCCAGGGTGGCGCGGAACCGCTCCTCCGCCGCCTTGGTCGCGTAGCGGGAGAGGGTGGGCAGGATCGCGATGGAGATGGCGGTCACCACGATGCCCAGGGGAAACTGGATGATGGTCGCCGCGTACTTCATCCAGGCAATGCCGCTCTCACCGGTCCGCGAGGCCAGATTATAACTGAGCGCCACCGTCATCTGGTCGACGATCAACCCCAGACCGATAGGGAGATAGAGCCCCCCGATCGTGAGCAGCGCCGGATGCGCGGCGAAGGGAGAGACAAAGCGCAGGTTGGCCTCCCGAAGCGCGTCCAACTGAAAGAGCACCTGGACGATGCTGCCGACGAGCAGGCCCAGCGCAAGACTTCGAGGGCCCAGCGCGGTGCGTCCCAGCGCGACGACGACGATAATGAGGGTCAAATTGGAAACGGCGCTTAAAAACGCCGGGCGTGTAAAACGCTGGAGTGCAAAGAGCAGCGCGGAGAGCAAACCGGCGACGTTGAGGAAGAAGATCGCTGGCGTGGTGATCCGCAACATCTGGGTAGCCAGGCGTAAGTTCTGAGGTTCGAGGCCGGCGCTCAACAGACGGGTCACCGTTGGCGCGGCGATCTCAATGAGCAGCACAAAGCCCCCTAGGCAGACGGTCAGCAAGGAGAGCAACAAGCTCAGGAGCTCCCAGAGCTCAGAGCGTTGTTCAGGGTGTACGTAGTCCGAAAAGACGGGGACCAGCGCGGAGCTGAGCATACCACCTGCCAGCAGATCGTAGAGCATGGTGGGGACCTGCGCGGCGACGTTGAAAGCGCTGACGGCCCCGGTGGCCCCAAAAAAGTACGACTTCACCATCTCCCGGACCATCCCCAGCACGCGGCTGATGATGTTCCCGACGGAGATTAACGTCGCGGCCCGTGTGACCTGCCGCGCTTCTCCCGAGACGACCGTTTCGCTTTCCATGTAAAGATGCATTCTACCGGCTTTCAGCTTAC
>CAZCPK010000490.1:2547-2842 GCA_964500755.1 uncultured Anaerolineales bacterium | reverse complement strand
GGTACGATGGACGCAGGTGAGGTGCAAATGAACGCGTGGGACGAGTACGAGACGTTGGATCAGGACGAGCTGGTGGGCCCGGAAGCGTCACAGGACGTGTCACGGGACATCATCTCTTCGCGGCAGCTGCTGCTGATCTGGGGGGTGGTGGGCGCGTTGTTGTTGGCGCTGCTACCTTTTGGTATCTTGTCGTACTCCTTAAGCCAGGAGGTCGATGAGGCGAAGCGGGAGCTCCAGCGGATCCGCGCGGAACTCGCGCGCCAGCCCACGCCCGATCCCCAGGTCGAGGTGCTGC
>CAZCPK010000490.1:0-2537 GCA_964500755.1 uncultured Anaerolineales bacterium | reverse complement strand
GGCGCAGATCCCTGACGCGCGGGAGACGGAGAATATCCACTGGCCCCCCCTTATGGCGGCGGTGCGCTCCTACAACCCTGCCCGGCTGACGGTGACCCGTTTTGAACAGGAGGGGCGAGAGATTCTCCTCGAGGGACGGGCCGAGAACGAGGACGTCGTGGACGCCTACGTAGATCGCCTGGTGGGCTCCCGGCGATTCTCGGAGGTGACCCTTCGTTCCCTTACGCTGCTGGCGCCGGAAGAATTGACGCAAACCCCAACGCCTACGCCCACGCCGAGCGCAACTGCAACCGCAACCTCCACGCCTACGCCCACGCCGGCGCTGCGAGACGCTTATGAGGTTGATGACCAGGAGCCGCGTCCCATTTACTTGGGACAACCTCAGCTCCGTAACTTCTATCCCGTCTACGACGTGGACAAGGTCTGGTTTCTGGCGAAGGCCGGACGCCACTACCGCGTTTTTACCACGGACCTGCAGCCGGGCGTTGATACCTTCTTGACGGTTAACGTGGCGGATAACGTCTACGTCAATGACGACCGCGTGCCCGGTGACCTGAGTTCCGAGATCGAGTTTCAGGCGCCGCGTCAGTACGACACCCGCGTCATCGTGAGGGTGACCAATCGGGGAGAATACGGCCCCGATAAAGAATACATCCTGGGCGTGGAGGAGATTGTGCCGACGCCGACGTTGACGCCGCGCGTTTCACCGACGCCCCGGGTGACGGCGACCGCGACGCCTTTCCCTTCCCCTTCCCCAACAGAGGATCTGCGGGATGAATACGAGCCGGACGAGGAGGAGGTCCCCCTTATTTTCTTTGGCGAGTCACAGGAGCGCAATTTCTATCCCGCCGGCGACGTCGATCGCGCGCGATTTCTGGCGAAGAGCGGTCGCTACTATCGTATCACCACGTCCGATCTGGCGTTGGGCGTGGATACTGTTCTGAGCGTCACGGTGGGCAGCGACGTCTACGTCAACGATGACCGGCAGCGTGGCGATCTGAGCTCGGAAGTTATCGTGCGAGGCTTGCCCAACCGGGACGTCGAGGCGGAAGTCGTGGCGACCAACCGCGGGCGTTATGGACCTGAGCGCACCTACACGCTTAGCCTTGAGGAGATTTTGCCTACGCTCACGCCCACGCCCACGCTCACGCCGACGTCCACGCCGACGCCCGAAGGCGGCGCGTGGATGCCCCTGCGTCCGCCGGGCCTGGCCCGCAGCCACGGACAGGGCACCAATTCCGGCGCTGTGCGGTTCGTGATCTATCTGGAAATTCGAGTGGAGACGCGCTGATGACACCGAAAGACCGCCGGGTCCTACAACGTTTTTTCTTTTTCCTGGGGATTATTGCCATTATCCTGGGTCTTATCACCAATCTGGGTTTGCTCTTCGTCTCGATCTATCCCAGTTGGCAGCGGTGGCGGACGATCGATCTGCAGGTCGAGCGGGCGCGGGCGCAGCTGCGGGAGCAGGAGCCGCGCACCCCGGAGGAGGTCCGTGCGGAGATCGAGGCGGCGCGTCGGTCCTTGAACGAGGCGGCGCAGGGGCTACTGACTCAGGAGCAGGCGGTCCAGGCGTTTAACGCGCTTTACGGCTACGCGCGCGCGAGCGGCGTCAACATCCTCGCTGTGCAGGGCTCGCCTTTTACGGGCGGCGACGCCGGGCCGTATGACGTGCGGACGTTCCAGATCCGGGCCACCGGCACCTCCACCGGTCTGTTGGCGTTTATCGAACGGATCGAGGAGACGGCGGTGCGCGGCTTTCTCGTCACCAACGTCGTGATCACGGACGGCGAGGGTGGGCAGCTCACTATGGACGTTGTCCTCACGACTTCGCCCTACGCGGCGAGCGACGCGACTCCCTGACGTGCGTTGTTTCTCTCCCTAGGCACGGGCTCCGGGACCAATTTTCGATTTACCAGCTGGCCCTCACGTTTGGGCCGGGTTCTACGTGCGTTTCTGTGTGGTCTGTCTCTAACAGTACGGTGCAACGCACGCCAGATGGAACTGCGCGCGCTGCACCGTGATTGAGTCGCTTATTCGTTCAGACGATTCTTGTCGCAGTAACTGGGCCAGCCGTGGGGTAGATCGAGTTCGCAGATGTCCGCCCCACTGGGATAGCGCTCCAGCTCGTGGGCCAGGTCGATACCGTTGGCCAGATCACTCAGGGCTTCGCTCAACGTTTCGTCATCCTCCATAGCTTCGGCTTGCTCGTGCAGCCAATCTCCCAGGCGCTGACGTGCGCTCTCCGGGACCTTGAGCAGGATTAAATCGCCCTCGGCGATGGCCTCCAGCGTCTCGTCGACGCTTTGGTAGCCCATCATCTGCGCAATTGCGCGCGCTCGATTGATCATGGTCTTCTTCTCCTTGCTTGTGGTGTATTTGGAACTGGTTTTGGCCGATGTCGTTGACGTGTTTGTAGTATACCCTTGGGGAGAGAAATTTGCCAATGCGCGGATCAAAGGGCAGACGAAGCGGTTCTAAGGCTTGCTAAGGTTGCTCAGCACCTCCTGGCAACGCTTACCCAGGTCATCAATCCG
>CAZCPK010000489.1:0-2846 GCA_964500755.1 uncultured Anaerolineales bacterium | reverse complement strand
GTGGCGAAGCCGCCCTTGCCCAGCTCGTCTAAAATGCGGTATTTGCCCAGTTGGTCGTGTTCGGTCATGTTGCCTCCGATTGTAACAAGTCTCCTATCTTTTTCAGTAGTCTTGCTGGGTGGCGGACTGTAGTCCGCCTCAAGCAGCTAGCCAATCTCTTCTGCTTAAATCAGACCACAGTCCGGCGCCTCCTGTAGCCCGATAGCTCAGCCGCAAAAAACGGCCGCCAGAGGGGGACACCCCCTCTGGACTCCCCCAGAACAAAGGACAAAGGCCAAGGTTCAAGGAACGGGAGAGGTTCGGACGCAACGAAAGCCCCCGTTGACGTTCCCGTACCCGGGATTGCCCCTGCCGCGAAAGCCGCAGCGGCTGAAGTCCGCCGAGTCCCACAAGGAACCACCCCGCAGCACACGATACTCCCCCTCCTCCGGCCCGGTCGGGTTCTCCCGCGGCGAACGGGCATAGTACTCCGCGTCATACCAATCCGCCACCCACTCCCACACGTTGCCGGACATATCCAACGCGCCCACCCAACTAGCGCCTGCGGGAAAACTACCCACCGGCGACATATACTCAAAGCCGTCCTCGCAATCGTCCTCGTCGCAGTTAGCCAACCCCGGTTGCCAGCTATTACCCCAGGGATAGACAAACCCTTCCGGTCCCCGCGCCGCGTACTCCCACTCCGCCTCCGTAGGCAACTGCCCTCCAGCCCATTCACAATACGCTTCCGCACCATACCAACTGACCTCAATCACCGGATGGTCAGCATAACCACTCTGGGATTGGAACGTATCTCCGCTCTCCTCAATCAGACAATCTGAATCGTCTATATCCAACCAGGTCACACCACCCTCTTCCTGGTTTCCCTGCTCATTCAGGAAGAACGCAAACTGCGCGTTGGTCACCTCCGTCTGATCCAGCCAGAAGGCGTCCAGCGCCACCGTGTGCACCGGCTGCTCGTCATCATCACCATCCGTGCTGCCCATCTCGAACTCCCCCGCCGGGACGTAGACCATGGTCATCCCGTCTCTTTCGCGTACCCGCGTGGCGCCGGGGGCCAGGATCGGTGCGGATGTAGGTGTTAGTGAGGGGCGGGGGATGGGAGTCGGTGTCGCGGTGGCGGTCGGTATTGGCGTACAGGTGGAGGTACGCGTCACCGTTGGCGTATACGTAGGTGTCGGCGCCGGACTCACCCTCAGCGAATTCAACAGCGCAATCACTGCCACGACGAGGCCCAGCGCCAAGATCCCAACCGCGCCCCATAGCGCGGAAGGGAATCCCCCACTATCCGGGCGCGTAGGTTCAACCGCATCAGAGGGTTGAGTTCCCCTTGCCGGCGGTGAACTTTCCCTGGTTATCTTGGTTGCTGCACTCTGCAGACGCTCATTCACACGATCCAATAACGCCTGGGCCTCGGTGCTCTCCGGCGCCATCTCCGCCCACTTCTGGGCCGCCGTGCGGGCCGCCCGCAGGTCGCCCGCTTTAGCCGCCGCCAACGCCTGCGTCCGCCACTGCGCCGCCCACTGCGTACGCTCCTCTCGCGCCTGTGCCTCGGCGGCCTGTTGCGCCAGGGCCGTCACGTCGCGGTAGTCAGGATCCTCTGCCCGGACCTCCGCCGCCAGTTGCAGCGCCTTCGACCAATCCTCCGCCGCCAGCGCCGCCTGCAGGGCCGTGTAGGGCGCCAGCAGCGGGTCGGCGGCCCGCTCGGCCAGCTCCTGCACCTCCGCGGCGAAAGCACCCGGCGTGGCAATACGCTCGTCAGGCGCCTGGGCCAAGGCCCGACGCAACACCCCCTCAATTCCCTGCGGCACGCCCTGAGGCCACGTACCCGGGAAGTGCGGGGGGCGGAAGTGGGCGCGCATCACCGCCGGGGAGCTCTCGCCCTTGAATAAAATCTCACCTGTCAGGGCCTCGTAGAACACGCAGGCCAGCGCGTAGACGTCGGTGGCGGGCTGTGCGGGTTGATTCTCCCACAACTCCGGCGGGATGTAAGCCGGCGTACCGACGGTTCCGCCTACCGAGGAGCGGGCGATGACGGAACTCTCCGCCGCCGTCACCAGACCGAAATCGGCCAACACGGCGTCGCCGCGCGCGTCGAAGAGGACATTGGTGGGCTTCACGTCCCGGTGGATAAAGCCCAGTGCGTGGGCATAGTCCAACGCGCCGGCAATCTGCACCGCCGCCGTCACTGCGTCGACGAAGGAGAGCGGCCCCACATCCGCCAGCCGGTCGGCAAGGGAGCCGCCGGACAGGTACTGCATGGCGATGAAGATTCGCCCCTCCGCCTGTCCCAGCTCGTAAACCGTGACGATATGCGGGTGATCGAGTTGCGCGGCTGCGCGCGCATCGTTCTCAAAACGCCGCACAAAGTCCGGATCGACCAACAGCGGCGGGTGCAGAATCTTGAGCGCCACCTTGCGGTGCAGGACGGTATCCTGCGCCAGGTGCACCGTCGCAAAGGCGCCCCGGCCCAATGCCGAGATAATCTCGTATTTACCCAGTTTTGTTTTTGTCATATTATAGCTCGTAGAAAAATCCTTGAAGTAGACCGGTGCCAGCAAAAACGCAGACACTCAACAAACCCAAAAGTCCAGAAACAAGACCTAATATACTCAAAACTCGAACAACGCGTGGATTATGAGCACGTTTAGCCTTGACCAACCCTAATACTCCCAGGATAACTGCCGGTAGAGAAAACACGACAGGAAAGACGATGATAGAGCCCACACAGCTGACTAGCCCAGATATCAACCCTATAATCGCCACGATCAGCACCCACTTGCGAGGCTCTAGTGCGTCTGACTGCACCTGATACTGGGGCGCTGAACGTTGAGGGGGGGATTGGG
>CAZCPK010000488.1:0-2879 GCA_964500755.1 uncultured Anaerolineales bacterium | reverse complement strand
CGCGAGAGCTGCATGACCAGATCATCCAGGATCTCCTCAGCTACAATTACCAACTGGAGGAGGCCGAGAGCCACATTCAGGGGGAAGAGCAACGTCAAGAGATCAATCAGATCCGCAACAATATCCGCCAGGTGGTGGGGAGTCTGCGGCAGGTCTGCAGCAACCTGCGCCCTCCGACCATCGACAATCACGGTCTCTCCGCTGCCATCCGCTCCCTGGTGAGCCAGTGGGCCAAACAGACCGGCATCCCCGTAGAATTGGAGATTAATGCAGAGCTGGGACGTCTGCCGGAACCGATCGAACTATCGGTCTTCCGCATCGTCCAAGAAGGGCTGCGCAACGTGCAGAAACACGCCGAGGCGACCAAGGTCGCCCTGAGCCTCAACCGCACGCCCAAAGCCAGCCTGCACGTACGGTTGGCCGATGACGGCCACGGCGTCAAGGGACCGGTGGATCTGGCGGCCCTGACGGAAGAAAATCACTTCGGTCTGGTCGGGATCAGCGAACGCGTCTCTTTGCTGGACGGCACCCTCAACGTCGACAGCGCGCCGGAAGGCGGGCTGGAGCTGGAGATCGAGATCCCCAGTCCGTACCCCTCCATCCGCAAGGGTGAGCGCTAGCGGCATTCAGCAAGAGACTGCTGGGATTTCGAAGCGAGTCGACGAACGAAAACGGCCTCGCTGCCTCACAACGCCCGTAAGCGAGAGCAAGGCAAACGAAGTCGGGGTTGATGACTGGAGCAAACGTCGCAGGGAGGCGCTGAGAAGCCCTGGAAAGCCTCAGAACCGCTTCGTTTGCCCGACTGCTTTCTACATATTAGTCAGCCTAGCTAAGCATGTTATAATAGCGGTACTATGAGCAAAATACGAGTTATCCTAGCGGACGATCACGCCCTCGTGCGCGCCGGCATCCGCAACGCACTCCAAGAGATACCCGACCTGGAGATTACCAGCGAGGCAAAGGACGGGCCCACGCTGCGCGCGGCACTCGAGGAAGAAGTCCCTGACCTCCTGATCGTAGACGTGAACATGCCCGAGTTCACGCCGCTGACGACGCTTAAACAGATCAAGAAGCGGTACAGCGATCTGGCTATCCTGGTGATCAGCGCCTACGACGACGACATCTACGTCCAGGGACTGCTGGGGCTAGGCGTCGACGGCTATCACCTCAAGGATCAGCCATTAAGCGACCTCAGGTTGGCCATACAGCGCGTATTGGACGGGGAACGCTGGATTTCCAGCCCGCTGCTAGATAAACTGGTGCACTACTCTGGAGGGCCGGCGCTCCACCTGCCCAGCCTCACACCGCGCCAACGCGATTTGCTGCGCCTGCTTCAACGGGGATTGGACAATCAGAGCATCGCTCAGCGCCTGGATCTCAGCGTCAAGACGGTGGAGAATCACCTCACCCGTCTCTACCGCCGTCTAGACGTTCAAAGCCGGCTGGAAGCTGCCAATTACGTGATGAAACATCCGGAAGCGCTTGGCGTGCCGGCCGAGCAGACGGTCGAGCGCCCCCCCCTCCCCTCGCGATCGACGGTCGCCTCCCAATGCCAGATTCTCCTGGTAGAGGACAGCAATCGCTACCGCGTGCAACTCCGCCGCATGATCGGGCGCGCCTACCCGCAGGCGGTCATCTATGAGACGGATAACACCGAGGAGGCCCTGCGGTTGGCCGGTTCCCTGGACCCTGGCTTGATTCTGGTGGACGTGGTACTGGGCAACGAGGATGGCATCCGCTGTACACGCCGCCTGAAGGCCCAGGATCCTGACGCACGTATTATTCTGATCAGCGCCTATCCCGACCGGGAATTTCACCGTCTCGGACTAGAAGCGGGCGCGATCGCCTTCCTGGACAAGAAGGATCTCAACACCGAGGTCCTCCGGCAGATCATTCAGGACAGCGTCGACTGAGGTCAGCGAACCAACCTGCGACGCACGTCGGCGATACGGCGCACCCCCCGCCCGCGCAGGTCCGCCACGAGATCGGTGTAGCGCTCGATCGCCCCCGAAGAAGCCCACGTGCTCGCGGCTCGTTGAACGAACGTCCCCGGCTCGAAGCCTTCCCAGAGCAGCCGGTCGGCCTCACCGTCGCTTTCGTAGACGCGGTGGACCCAGCGCCGCATAGACCAGCCACGCCGCTCCGTCCCCAGGTAGACCTTTAGCGTGACGGTCGCCAGATGCCCGGGAGCGACGCCGTTCTCGTCGCAGAGCTGGTCGCGCGTCTCCTCCAGGGTGTCAGCGTGCAGGTTGGTGGCGATGAGATGTCCGTCGGCGAGCAGACCGAAGAAGTCTCGCGCGTCCCGGCCCCAGAGATAGGCGTAGTAGTAGGTCGCCGGGCTGATCTCGTGCGCCACGTAACAGATCTTATCGGGCGTGCCGCGCGCCGCGTTCGAGAGCTCCGCGCGGCTCTCCACCGCCCGCAGCGCGACGTCGTCCGGCAGGAAGTTGAGCAGCGCACACATCACCGTAGTCTTGCCCGCCCCGCCCGGATTGGCCCCCACCAGCAAGGAGGCGCCCTTACGCATCACTGCGGCGAGATAGCCAGCCAGCGGCAGGCTGACAGTCTCATCCTCCAGCAGGTCAATCAGTGAGAGCATCCGTCCCCCGCGCTGATTGCAAGCGTTGAGCGCGTGGACGTGGTCGTTTATCGAGGCCATAGGCACACCTCCGCACTACGTCTGAAGTCAAAGGCTAGCAGTCATCACGTTGGCAACGTTCCCACATTAGAACGTTGGAACGTTACGCTCAAGAAACAACTCAGATTTTACCGGTTCGACGGGTAAACGCAACGTACGGCAAACGGGGGCAAACGAAGCGGTTCCAAGGCTTGCTAAGGTTGCTCAGCGCCTCCGGGCAACGCTTACCCAGGTCATCAAC
>CAZCPK010000487.1:968-2886 GCA_964500755.1 uncultured Anaerolineales bacterium | reverse complement strand
TGGTGGTGCTACTCAACAGCGTTGAGGAGTTCCGTATGGCGATGGCGCGCTACACCGACTACATCTCCGTCTACGCGCCCGCCGAGGTGAGCAAGGTCAGCGTCTCCGTCGTGCAGAACACCGCGCTGGGCGCGGTCACCGGGCTGATGATCGGCGTGGGTATCGCCTTTTTGCTGGAATACCTGGACGACACCATCCGCTCGCCGGACGACGTGAAGCGCGGCCTGGCGCTGCCGCTGCTGGGCGCGCTGCCCGGCGGTAACAACGGCGAGACGCGGGTGGGCGCCGTCGTCGCGGAACATCCGCTGGACCCTATCTCCGAGGCCTTTCGCAACCTGCGGGCCAGCATCCGCTTCGCCACCCTGGACGAACCGGCGCAGACGCTGCTGGTCACCAGCCCGCTGCCCACCGAGGGTAAATCCTTCACCGCCACCAACCTGGCGGCGACGCTGGCCCTGGGCGGCGCGGCGGTGACGCTGCTGGATCTCGATCTGCGCCATCCCACCGTCCACCGCTTTCTCGGCGTCGCTAAGGAACCGGGTGTGACGGACGTGCTGCTCGATCAGGTCGGCCGCGAGCAGGTCGTGGCCCGCGTGGAGAACGTCGAAGGTCTGCGGGTGATCCCCGTGGGGCAGCACGCTCACAATCCCGCCGAGATCCTGACCTCGCGGACCTTCCAGGCGTTTCTGGAATGGCTCAAGACGGAGTCCGACGTCGTCGTGATCGACAGCCCGCCGGTGCTGCCGGTGGCCGACGCCGTCATGTTGGCCGGGCAGGTCGATCGCGTGCTGCTGGTGCTGGAGAACGGGGAGACGCACCGCTCGGCGGCGGCGCAGGCGATAGAGCGTCTGACCAGCGCCGGCGGCAAGATCCTGGGTGCCGTTCTCAACCAGATCGATCCGCGCGCCAACGGGTATTACAGCTACTACTCCTATTACTATCCACAGCAGGGGCAGAACGGCCGCGGGCAGGGCCTGGGTCGGTGGCTCCCCTTCGCGAAATCCAAGAAACGTAAGCGCCGCTCGCAGCGGAAGGATGTTGATAATGTGTGATACCTATCGTTGGACGCTGCTCTCTCTGATCGTCTTGCTGACCTTGACCGTCGGCTGTCAGGGCCAACCGACCGACGCGCCGCCCACCTTCGTCCCGCCGCCGACGGCGGTGCCGCTCTCGGGCTCGACCTACACCGTGCAGCGGACGACGCTGCAGGAGACCGTCGAGGCGCGGGGGCGCGTCGTGGCGCGCCAGGAGACGCCCCTCATCTTCCCCATGGCGGGCACGCTCAAGGCCGTGGACGTCAACGTAGGGGACGAGGTCGCGGAGGGCGACACGTTGGCTGCGTTGGACGCGCCCGACCTTCAGCAGCGCGTGCTCGACCGCAAGTTCGAGCTCAACACGGCCCAGGTGGCGCTCTCCCGGACGGAGACGGAGAGCGAGTACACCGTCGCGCGGGCGCAGGCCGCCTACAACCGGGCGCAGGCCCAGGTCGAGCAGACCGTGCTCGAGGGCGAGAAGTCCGTCACCGCGGTGCGGCAGGCGGCGGAGAATGAAGCCTGCGGCAGCCTCTGCGCGGTCCAGCTGGAGCAGGCGCAGTCCGGCGCCCAGATCGCCACCCGCATCGCCGAGTCGCAGGCGGAGACCGCGCGCATCAATCTGCTGGAGGCGCGGGCCGGCCGCGACTACACGATTCAGACGGCGGAGGAGCGCGTCGCTCTGGCGCGGGAGCGCTACTTGCTGGCCTCCCAGGAGATCTCCAGGACGCAATTGACGGCGCCCTTTGCCGGCGTCGTCGTCGCCTTTACCAAACAGGTCGGCGATCCGGTCGAGGCCTACGCAAGCGTGGGCACCCTGGCAGACCCCTCCGACGTGCGGGTGATCCTGACCGTCCCCGCCGAGCGCGTCGAACGGCTCAGCGTGG
>CAZCPK010000487.1:0-958 GCA_964500755.1 uncultured Anaerolineales bacterium | reverse complement strand
GGACGCTTACTCCGGTCAGCCCTACGCGGGCACCGTACAGCAGATCGGCACGCAGCCCCTCGCGGGCCAGGACGCCTACGAGGTCACCGTCGCCTTCGACGAGGGGCAGGAGGTGCCCACCGTCCTGCGCATGGGCGTGGATGCCGTCATCACGGGGCAGACCCGGGAGGACGTCCCCGCCGTCCCGAACCGCGCGCTACACACCTTCACCGGTTGGACCTACGTCGAGGTGGTGGACGCCAACGACGAGGTCACCCAGGTCGAGGTGGAGACCGGGATCACGGACGGCTCCATGACGGAGATCGTGGAGGGTCTGGAGCCCGGTCAGGTCGTCCTTATCCCCTGAGACCTCGATCGATGTGTTGGCGATGAAGCGTTGGCGGCGCGCCGCTCGCTGGCTCTCCCTGGGGGCCCTGGGCCTCCTGCTGGCGCTGCGCCTGGTTCCCGCCGCCGCGCCCCTCGCCTGCAACAATCTGGGCTCCCTCTCTATCAACCGTATGCTCTTTACTTCCCGACCCCGGGCGGAGGCGACGCACGCGCGCCGGGCTCAGGTCTATCTTGAAGCGGGCCTGCGCTGGGCCGCTGCGCCCGCTCCCCTGAGGGCGCAGCTCTACACCAACGTAGCCACGCTCCACGTCGAGGCGGCGGAGGTCGACGCTGCCGAGCGCGCGTTGCACCGCGCCACGGTCCTGGCGCCCAACGCCTGGCGCGCGCACTTCTGGTTGGGCGAGCTCTTGATGGCGCAGGGACGGGAGGACGCTGCCATGGAGGCGTGGCGCGTGGCGGGTGCAGCCGAGTACCTGCTGCAGCAGGGGCAGACCCTCGCGCGGGAGGGCGACCTCGAGGCGGCGGTGCGGGTCTACGAGCGCGCCCTGCGGGTGCAGCCGGACTTCACCGAAGCCTACGAGTATCTGGGACGCACTTTGAGCCGCTTGGGCTTCGAGGAGGAGGCGCTCAA
>CAZCPK010000486.1:0-2888 GCA_964500755.1 uncultured Anaerolineales bacterium | reverse complement strand
AAGAAACTCTGTTGCCCGTGGGTATCATTAGTTCGGAACATAATCTACTCACTCGTGGTATGTAGCCGTGAACGCTACTATTCTAGCAAAGTAGCAGAATTTGACCAGCTGGACGACCTTTTTTCAGTGGAGTCAAGCAAGGAAAGTGTAAACTTAACCAACCGGGAAAATGAACCATCTCCAACGACTGTGGTAAAATTTACTCTGGTGGGATTTCCTCCCGCCAGAGTAAATTTTTCTATAATAAGGTTCTTATACATTTCTAATCTTTCGATGGTATACTACCCGCAATGATAGACGAATTTTTCATTGACTCGGTTTTTCACACGCTGTAGTACTTAGCAAAGTGTGTGAAGGTTAGTCGGAGGAGAGAAACCCTAATGTTACCTTGGTTTAACACGCAGGATCAAAACTTAGAAGAGCAGCTGCACGATGTACCGGAAGAGATTCCCATTCTTCCGTTACGTAACACAGTGGCTTTTCCCTTTATTGTTATGCCCCTGGCGGTGGGAATTCCACGTTCCATCCAATTGATTGAGGACGTGGAAGTCGGTGATCGCCTGGTAGGGCTGGTCGCCATGCAGGATCCCTCGGTGGAAATCCCGGGACCGGAAGAGGTCTACCGAACCGGCACGCTGGCGACCGTCCACCGCGTGATGCGCGGTGAGGAGGATACGCTGACAGTCTTTATTCAAGGTCTGGAGCGGATCCATATCAAAGAGTGGACGCAGGAGGAGCCGTACCTGCAGGCCAAGATCGAGCTGGCGTCCGACGTCGTCGAGGATAGTCTGGTTGAGGAGGCGCTGCGGCGCAATCTCACCGATGTGGCGACGGAGCTGGCCAGCATGATCCCGCAGTTCCCTGAGGAAGCGACCCGGTTCGTTGAGCAGATCGATGATCCGCGGCTGTTGGTTTACCTGTTGGCGTCCAATCTACGCGTAGACGTGGAAAACGCCCAGAAGATTCTGGAATACGATAAGTTGATTGACAAGATGCAGTTCCTCAGCCAGGTTCTCTCGCAGGAGCTGGAGGTGCGACAGATCGGTCAGCAGATCCAGGAGAAGGCAAAGGAGGAGATCGAGAAGTCTCAGCGTGAATATTACCTCCGCCAGCAGCTCGAAGCTATCCGCGAGGAGCTCGGGGAGGGCGAAGACGGCATGCGGGAAGCCGAGGAGTACCGGCAGAAGATCAAGGAAGCCGGTATGTCCGAGGAGGCCGAACAGGAGGCGTTGCGCGAGTTGCAGCGTCTGGAGAAGATGCCGCCGCAGGCCGCCGAGTACTGGGTCATCAAGACCTACCTCGACTGGTTGACCGAACTACCCTGGCAGGATCGCACCGATGACAAGCTGGATATCGGGCACGCGCGTGAGGTGTTGGATGAAGATCACTATGACCTTGAGGACGTCAAGGAGCGCATCCTGGAATTCCTGGCCGTGCGGAAGTTGCGCACGGAGCGTGAGGACGAATTGGAGACGGACGAAAGCTCCGAGTTGCAGGGGCGTTCCGTACAGGGGCAGGGCGCGATCCTGGCCTTTATAGGGCCGCCCGGTGTGGGGAAGACCTCGCTGGGCCAGTCCATTGCCCGCGCGTTGGGGCGTAAGTTCACGCGCATGAGCCTGGGCGGTATGCGAGACGAGGCCGAGATCCGCGGCCACCGCCGCACGTACATCGGCGCCATGCCCGGTCGGATTATCCAGGCCGTCAAGCGGACTGGCGTCAAGAACCCGGTCTTTATGCTCGACGAGGTCGATAAGCTGGGTGCCAGCTGGCGCGGTGATCCGTCGTCGGCGCTGCTCGAGGTCCTGGACCCGCAGCAGAACCACGCGTTCCGCGACCACTACCTGGACGTGGATTTTGACCTGAGCCAGGTGCTCTTTATCTGCACCGCCAACACGACGTCCACCGTCCCGGCGCCGCTCCTGGACCGCATGGAGACGATCCAGATTGACGGGTACACCGAGTACGATAAGCTGCACATCGCTAAACGGTACCTGGTGCCGCGACAGATGCGCGTCAACGGCGTCAAGGCCGAGGAGATCCAATTCACGGAGCCCGGACTGCGCAAGATGATTCGTGACTACACGCGCGAGGCCGGCGTACGTCAGTTGGAGCGTCAGATCGGCAAAGCCTGCCGCAAGGTCGCGACCAAGATCGCCGAAGGCGGCGTTGAGGAAGCCATTGAGATCACGGCTGAGAACGTCAGCGACTACCTGGGCAAGCCCCGGTACCGCTTTGAAGCGGCGCTGCGCACCGAACGACCGGGCGTCGCTACAGGATTGGCCTGGACACCGACAGGCGGCGAGGTATTGTTCGTCGAGTCGGCGATGATGCCGGGTAAAGAGGAGAAGCTGATCCTCACCGGCAAGTTGGGCGAGGTGATGCAGGAGTCCGCCCGGATTGCGTTGAGTTACGTGGAATCCCACGCAGAGCAGCTGGGGATCGCCGAGTATCTCGAAAAGGGCAAGATCCACCTGCACGTGCCGTCCGGCGCCGTGCCCAAGGATGGGCCGTCGGCCGGGATTACGCTGGTTACCTCTCTGGTCTCGCTGCTATCTGAGCGCTCCGTGCGTTCGGACGTCGCGATGACGGGCGAGATTACACTACAGGGTCAGGTGCTGCCTATCGGCGGGGTTAAACTTAAGGTTATGGCCGCACATCGTTCGGGCATCAAGAAGGTCCTGTTGCCCAAGCTCAACGAGATTGATATCGAGGAGATTCCGGAGCAGATCCGAGAGGACATGGAGCTGATCCTGGTGGAGGATGTCGACGAGGTGCTGGCACAGGCGTTGGAGCCCGCCGCGACGCCGGAGGAAGTAGTAGAGGAGCCGGTGCTCGTCAGTAAGAAGATGTCCTAAGTAAGTCCGTAAAAGTTTCTTTACTCCAGACGT
>CAZCPK010000485.1:0-2893 GCA_964500755.1 uncultured Anaerolineales bacterium | reverse complement strand
CTCGACGACCTGCAGCTCCAGGAAGTGGTTGCCGCGCCCCACGACGCCGAAATCCCGGCGGGCCCTCGCCCGCAGCCAGCCGGGCGTCATCCAGAGGATCTCGGCGCCGTACTGCGCCACCTCGTCGTCGGAGAACGCGCCCGTCACAGTGTCCATGGGCGGCAGCCATGGGACGCTGGTGCTGCGCTCCCGCCAGCCCGGCGCGCCCTGCAACAACACCCGGTCTAGCGTCGCGTCGTCGATGGCGACTGCGTCGCGTGTCGGCGCGAGGCGCTGCGCCAGCTCGCCGAAGAGCGCGTCCAGCCGCGTGGGTGTGGCGAACGCCAGGTCCAGGTCGGTGAGCGCCAGGCCCATACCGCAGTGCGGCGACGGACTGGTCAGCCCCAGCACCCAGACGTCCTTCGTCATGGTCGCCAGACTCGACGGCGCTTCCAGCTGCGGCTTATGGTGCAGGTCGGGCAGGGCGACGGGCGGCGCGGTCAGCCAGGGCCGGCGCGCCAGCGTCCGCAGCGTCGTCAGCAAGTCGGGCGACGGCGCCAGTTGCGGCGGTGCGATGACGACAGGTTCCCACTCAGACAACGGCGCCCTCCTTCTTTTCCAACGTCTCGTAGAGCGCGGACGGCAGCGGCGCGTCCTCCGCCGCGACGAGCTCCTCGCAGGACAGGCGGCTCAGGCGCTCCAGGTTAGCCCAGCGTCGTTCCGGGTTGCCGATTTCGGGCGTTAGGTGGTGCAACGCCGCCGCGCCGGTCTGGTAGGCGCGCCACTCCTGCGCCAGCATGTCGTTGGCCCACAGTCGGTGCAGGGCCGTCGCCGGTGACAGTGGGCGCCGCTCGTGCCGGGGTCCGCGTCGTAGGAAGAGCACGCGCGTTGGCGTCGCCCGTTCGGCGCGGCGGTGCGCGGCGATCCGGAACCCCTCGCGCCGGTGGGAGTAGGCGCGCCCCGTCGTCGTGACGCTCTCCGCCGGGACTGCGCCCAGCGCCTGGGCGCGCGCGTCGACGTGCAGCGGCTCCGGGCAGGCGTAGATCGCCTCTCCGTCGGTGAAGAGCAGGTTGTCCGAGAGGATGCGCCAGCCCGGTCGCGCCAACGCCGTCCAGACAAAGGTCGACTTGCCGCAGCCCGGCAGTCCCGCGACGACGACGCCATCCCCCTCGTGTGTCAGCCCGGCGGCGTGGATCAGGCTCCAGCCACGCTCCCGTTCCAGCCACCAGCCCAGCGGGAAGTAGAGCAGGTAATAGACCAGCGAGAGATAGGTGCGTAAGCGGAGCGATTGTGCGACCTTGGACAGCCAGCGCGTGCGGCGGTCGGGCCAGGCGTAGGCCGCCTCGATGCGTAGGCGATCGTCCTCCCACGTCACGTCCATCTGTAAGCCGGGCAGCAGTCGAATCTCACTGAAGCGCAGTCGCCCCTCACCGAGCCAGAGACGTCGTCCCAGACGCGCCAGCGCCGGTGCGGGCGGCAGCGCGCGGCCCCACGTCAGGCGGACGTCGATTTGGGCTGCGACCGCGTCATCGACCGTCCAGGCGCCGAGGTGGTCGCGGGCGACCTCGACGACGGCGGCGTTGGACGATGTCAGGGTGAGCCCGACGGCGTGTAGGCGACAGCTCAGGCGCGCTGCCACGTCAGCCCCTCACCGTCAACCCAGTGCAGCGGCGGCCCGAAGGTGCCGGCGATAAAGCCGATTATCCAGGCGTAGAGTCCCATCAGCAGCACGCCCGCCGCCGGTAGATGTCGCCAGAGTACGTCGGGCGCGTCGCTCCAGAAAGCCGCCAGCGTGCGCCCCCACTTGAAGAGCGGCAGCACCGGCGCGCTCAGCACCGCCAGTGCGGGCGAGCGCGCCAGGAAGGCGCCTTCGCCGCCCGTGACCTGCAGCATGCGCGACGTGATCCGCCCGATGCGGTGCTGGTGACGTAGATAGCTGCGCCAGGTGCTGCGGTGCAGGTGCCGCACGCTCAGCCCCGGATCGAACCATAGCGGGACGCCGTGCTGCCCCAGGCGCCAGTGATAGAGGAGATCCTCCTGGGGGTAGAAGCGCGTCGGAAAGCCGCCGAAGCGCTCGAAGATGGTGCGGTGGTAGGCGATGTTGCAGGTGGGGACGTGGGGGACGAGGCGCGGCTCACCGTGGGGGATGAACTCGCGGAACTCACCCATGTAGCCGGCCCAGGCGACGGTGCTTTCCGGCTTGCCGTTCTCCACGGCGCCGCCGATCACCTTGTGTCCGGCGCGCTGGGCCGCCAGGATGTGGGCCAGCCAGTCCTCCGGCGCGCTGCAGTCGGCGTCCAGGCAGGCGATAATCTCGCCCCGGGAGCCGGCGATTCCCAGATTCCTCGCCGTGCCGGGATCCGTTTGGTTCGGACGGTGGATCAGTTTGACCCAGGGATAAACTTCTGAAATGCGCCGGTCGGTGCCGTCGTCGGAGCTGTCCACCACGATCACCTCGTAGTTCTCGACACCCCGCTGTTGCGCCAGCGAGGTGAGGGTCGCGTCGATGGTGGCGCGCGCGTTGTAGGCGGGGACCACGACGCTGATGGCGAGCTTCTGATCGCCCGGTGACCCCGTGACGGAGGGGAAGATCTCTCCGTCCAGCGTCTCCACCAAGCGACCACAGGCCGGACAGACCAGCCGGGTGAAGGCGAAGTGCGCGTCGCAGTGCGGGCACTCGGTGCCCAGGAGCCGGTAGCGATCCTTCCTCGTCCTCCAGAGACTGAGATTTGACATATCATCCTCCTCCAGGGAGACGATCCACTTTCCGCAGCCAGGCCGCGGTCCGCTCAAAACCTTCCTCCAACTCGATGCGGGGCGCGTAGTCGAGCGCGTCCCGAGCGTGCGCGTGGCTGAAGCCGCGATCGACCGTCAGCGTGGCGATGGCGTCCCGGGTGAGGGGCGGGCGGCGCTG
>CAZCPK010000484.1:0-2896 GCA_964500755.1 uncultured Anaerolineales bacterium | reverse complement strand
CACCCGCAAGGCCTACGGGGGCGCCTACGTGGTGCTCAGCAGCAAGGGCATCGGCGCCGACCTACACCTGGCCTGGCCCTCGGGCGAGATCGCCGTGATGGGTCCGGAGGGTGCGGTCAACATCCGCAACCGGCGCGAGCTGGCCGAGGCCGAGGATCCGGACGCCCTGCGTGACGAGTTGGTCGCCCGGTACCGTGAGAAATTCGCCAACCCGTATCGGGCGGCGGAGGACGGAATCGTCGACGCGGTTATCGAGCCCGCGCGCACGCGGCCTACCCTGGTCGCGGCGCTGAGTGCGCTGCGCGAGCCGGTCCGCCAGCTGCCGCCCAAGAAGCACGGCGTCATGCCGGCGTAAGGGAGTTACCATGCCAGAGTTGATACCCGAGCTGACAGAGGCACTGCGTTACACGCTGATCGGTATGAGTATGACCTTTGGGGCCATCGGCGCGTTGGTACTGGGCATGTATCTACTGACGGCGCTGGCGTCACCCAAAAAAGAAGCGTCGCCCGAGAGCCCAGAAGCGCCGTCGACTCCCAAGGTCGAACCGGTGGTCGAGACCCGCGACGAGGCTCGCGCGATGGCGGCAGCCGCCGCCGTAGCCGTGGCTCTCGCCCAAGATCGACTGGGGCCGTCCGCTGAACCGGCGGGAACGTCCCAGTGGCGCCGTTACGTCCGCACGCACCACCTACAGCAACGCAGTCGGTCCACGCAACAGACCTTTCGCAAGCGACCGACCTTTACGAAAAATTAGGGAGTAATCTTATGCCCGTCTATAACGTAACCATTGGTGACAAGGTTTATCACGTAAGAGTACCCAATCCAAACGAGCGCCCCGTGCGCGCCATCGTGGACGGGGTGACGTTGGAAGTGGACGTCGCGCAGGAGCAGGTGAAGGCAGCGCCAACAGCGACGCCCGTCGCCGCGCCGCCCGCTTCCGTAGCCAAAGCCGAAGGGCCCAGCACGCGCACGGAGGTCAAGGACGGCACGGTCATCGCTCCCTTGCCGGGCGTCGTGGTCGCCATCTCCGTCGACGTCGGCGACGTCGTGCAACCCGGCGACGAGCTCTGTGTCCTGGAGGCGATGAAGATGAAAAACCCCATCAAATCCACACTCAGCGGCAAGATCACCGCCGTCCACGTCAACGTAGGAGAACAGGTTCAGCACGGCGCTCCGCTCTTCACCATTGGAGCATAGGACGTCTATGACAAACGACGGAACCCCGGACTTTCCGGGAGATATCTCGGCCAATAGCGCCCTGCGATGTCAGATCGACGCGCTGCGCCAGGACGAGGATTGGGCGCTGGCCCACTTCACCTTTATGGCGGACGTGACGACGCTGGCCGACGACTGTGACATCGTCTGCTCGCCGACCATGTCGGTCGCCAGTTACCACGGGCTGCCCTTCCCGGCGCTGGCTTTTCTCGGTGACTCACCCGAGCTGCTGGCCAACTACACCACCTTCTTGGTCAAGCCCGGGACCGAGGTGACGTTTCTGGTCAATGAGACGCAGCGTCCGGTGGTCGAAGAGGCCTTCGTGGTCTCGGAGATCATCCCGGAGTGGCAGATGGTCTATCGGGGCTCGGGCGACGCGCTGGACGTCGGCGAGGCGACCGAGCTGCAACCACGGCACCTGCCCGCCGCTCAACGCTTGATGGACGCGGCGAAGTTGAACGCCTTGCCCGCGAATCCCCTGGCTCAAGGCCCCGCCTTTGGGGTGTGGGAGGGACGGACGCTGGCAGCGCTGGCTACCACGCGCCTCACCCTACCCGGCGCGGTGGAGGTGGGCGCCATCGCCACGCACCCCAACGCCCGACGGAAGGGGTACGCGACCAACGTCCTCTCGGCGCTGATCGAGGCGCACGATGACGGTGAGACGTGCATCTTCCTGATGGCCTATCAGAGTAACCTGGCTGCGTTGCGCCTCTACGAGAAGCTGGGCTTTCAGAAGGAGCGTCCCATGTACCTTATTCACTGCCTGGTTGGCGACGAGCGGCCGGAAAGCCCCGAACCCAACCTGGAGTTACGGCCTTAACCACCCACGGCGGATTCCTCACGGAAACCGCCGACTTCGTTTCAGAGCCTGGCTCTGGTAAAGGAGAAGGGATCACCATCCAACCGAGATCACTCCAGAATTTATATCATTGCACTCAAAGGGGTTATACGTGAACGGACTTACTGCGCTATTCATCGGTGTCACCAATTTGACGTGGCAGAGTCTGTTGATGATGGCTGTGGGCGGCGTGCTCATCTATCTGGCCATCGTCAAGGAGTACGAGCCTGCCCTGTTGCTGCCCATCGGCATTGGCATCATTATCGGCAACCTGCCCAACTCCGCCATGATCGATCCAGACGAGCACGGCATGCTCTACGTCTTAAAGACCGCCACGGTCGACAACGAGCTGCTGCCGCTCCTGATCTTCGTCGGCGTGGGCGCCATGATGGACTTCCGCCCGCTCCTGGCCCAGCCGCTCTTCGCGCTGATGGGCGCCGCCGGCCAGTTCGGCATCTTCGGGACGCTGATCCTGGCGCTGCTGCTGGGCTTCCCCATGAACGAGGCCGCCAGCATCGGCATCATCGGCGCCATCGACGGGCCGACGAGCATCTACGTGGCGAACAAGCTGGCGCCCGAGCTGCTGGGCATCATCGCCGTCGTCGCCTACTCCTACATGAGCCTGGTGCCCATCATCCAGCCGCCCATCATGCGGCTGCTGACCACGCGCAAGGAGCGGATGACACACATGGAGTACGCGCCCCGCCCGGTCTCGCGCCTGGCGCTGGTGCTCTTCCCCCTCATCGTGACGGTCGCCGTCGGCATTCTGGTGCCCCAGGCCGCGCCGCTGATCGCGGCGTTGATGCTGGGCAACATCCTCAAGGAGTCGCTGGTGGTGGATCGTG
>CAZCPK010000483.1:0-2909 GCA_964500755.1 uncultured Anaerolineales bacterium | reverse complement strand
CAGGCCGATCACCTGCGGCGCGGCATGAGCCGCATGCGACCCGAGGAGATGGCGCGCATGCAGGCCGCCTTCGAGGCCGGCTGTCGCCGTCCGCCGCCGGAGGGGCCGGGCTTCAGCGAGCGCCAGGCGCGGCGGCTGTGGGAGCAGGTCGCCGCCTTCTCCGGCTACGGCTTCAACCAGGGGCACGCCACGGCCTACGCCGACGTCAGCTTCCGCAGCGCCTACCTCAAGGCGCACTACCCGGCGCCATTTCTCTGGGCGCGGTTGCGCAACCGGGGTGGCTACTTTCCCCCCGCCGTCTATGTCGCCGAGGCGGTGCGCCTGGGCATCGACGTGCGTGCGCCCCACGTCAATTACAGTGATGCGCGCGTCGCGCTGACCATGGACGCGGACGAGCCGGTGCTCTGGCTGGGGCTGGGGCGGGTGCGCTCGCTACGGCGACGCGCCATCGCCGGGCTGGTCGCCGCACGCGCGGCCGGCTCCTTCACCGACCTGCGGGATCTGCTGGTGCGGGTCCCGCTGCAGCCGCGTGAGATCAAACACCTGATCCAGTGCGGCGCGTTGGACGGCCTAGGAGAAAATCGTCCGTCGCTGCTGCGCGAGGCTGAACTGTTGCAGCGGGCCGGGTCGGCGCGCCAGCTCTCATTGGGGCTGGTCGAGGCGCCGTCCCCGGCGGCGTCACTCACGCAGCGGTTTACCTGGGAGCGAGAGCTGCTCGACTTTCCCCTTACGGCGCTGCGGACGCTCTTCGTGCGACTGCGAGCGGATCACGCCAACTTGACGACGCTGGCGGCGCTACCATCCCCTCCGGGCCGGCGCGTGGAGGCGCTGGGCGTGCGGCTCCCGGGCTGGCGCCGCGCCGCCTTCGCCTTCTGGGATGGTGAGGAGTGGGTCCAGGTGCGCCGTCAGGAGAAGAGCGCGTCGCCGCCCACCTGGACGCCGGTGCGCGTCCGGGGCGTCTGGCGCGAGGATCGCTGGGGTACTGGCTGGCTGCAACTGCACGGCTGGACGCCTGTCGCGTTGAGCGGGTTGTAGCGCGTCAAGGTGTGGAATGAGCAGCCCTAAAACTAGCGCAGCGGACTACGCTAGCGGGGTTCACCAGACCTTTTCTGCGTTGGGACAGGAAGCGCGTGGCAAGCGTTATCTTTGCGCCCGGCGAAATCCCAGAGAGCCACGCCGCTTCTACCGGGAATTGCCCCTTTTCCTGACGCGATAGCCTATTGGGCTGCCTTGCGCAGCTTGCCGATGGTCAGGGCGAGCGTGCCAAACATCGTGAAGAAAGCCAGCACGACCTTGGTCACGTCGACGATGGGTTCCACGCGCACGCCCTCTGGGCCGACGATGAGCGCGGCGACCGGACGCGCGAAGGCGCCCCCACCGCCGCCGCCACCTGACCCGCCGCCCGTCGAGGGAATTGGCTCCCGGCCCTCTTCGCCGGAAGGGAGCACGCCCTCGCCGTAGCCTGCGCCGTAGCCGAAGCCCATGCCGTGGGAGACCTCGGCGACGGGGATCACTGTCTGCTCTCCGGCGGTCACCGGATCACCAAAGGCCGCGCGAACGTCGCCGGCCTCCACGGTCTTGCGTAACAGCGCCAATCCCTCCTCGAAGCTCCCGATCTCCTTGAATGCCAGCTTGTTGGTTTCCTCGACCATTGTTTCACTCCTCTCCTCTTGAGTATGACCTGACTTGATTGTACAGGCAGCTCAATCCGGTGCAACTCGCCCTTTTTCTATCGGAGGGAGTCGGGTGTGGATCTCTGTATGAGGTTGTCCTACAAATCCATGTCCATCCTGGTATACTTAAGATAATCAGACCATTAACCTCAGGAGGGAGCGGTATGTCAAAGCGGAAGCCAGAAGCGCGGTCACGGTATCTGTACGCGGGAGGGGGGCTGATCATAGGCGCTGCCGTGGGAATGGCGCTTGGCGGTCCACTGGGGGCTGCGATGGGCGCCGGGATGGGGCTGGTCCTGGGCGCTGCCATCGACGCGCAGTCGGCTGATTCCGTGGATGATTGATGTCCAGTGAATGCGTCGCGACGTGTTTACTCGACAGTAGCGCGATTTTCAGAGATAGATCGCTGACTCAGACGTCGACGTCTCGTCCGCACGCACTACATTTGTAATGATAGAAATGGACGGTGCCCCCGCAGGAGGGACAGGTCCATCTGCGCTGCTGATAAGCAAGATAGTCCTCGCTGCCCAGCTCCTGCATCTTCTTGAAATTATCACTCACCTCGTGCCTGTATTTGAACTTCGGCTCTCCCGGGTGGCTGTCGAGAAGCTTTCTCCTATATTCTTTGCACGGGAATCGACCGCACTCGATACAGTAGTCGTTCTCCTCCGTTTCGTAACAGCAGCGCCGTATTTTGCAGCTCCACTTGCTGGTCCTCTGTTGATCTCTACTTTCTGAAGCGCAGCCCAGACAGGTCTTTTCGAATGAGGGACAAGCGCCACAGAAAACCCCGCAGGGTGCCAAAGCATCTACTCTCCGTTTCATAAGAACCTTTTTGTTGTATGAAGTGAACTATTGCCGTGTGTTAGCGGTATCTCGTTTCTCATATCCTCAGTATAGACGCGGTTACTGACATTATACGTCATATTTCTCGTGTTCTATTGATTGGCTGCCCTGAAATAACTATCAGAAATCGGATTTTTCTGCGACTTGATACTATATGTGAGTTTCGCATAGCTAAAATGAGATGGTTCATTTTCCCGGTTGGTTAAGTTTACACTTTCCTTACTTGCGTCTCATCAAGTGTCCCCATGTTGGGCAAACACGATGATGACTTGGGCCCCACCCCCTGTTTCCCCCTCCCCACCGCTGGCGCTGCGCGCCGCTCCGGGGAGGGGGAGAAAAAAGGGTGAGGGGGGAGAGGCTGCGCCTCTCCCCCCTCACCAGAAACCTTCC
>CAZCPK010000482.1:0-2910 GCA_964500755.1 uncultured Anaerolineales bacterium | reverse complement strand
AGACCGGTACGTTGCTATTCAAAAGTGTCAACCTATTTCCGAACCTTCCCTTTTTTTCTGATTCTTATGGGATAGTTCAGATTGACAACCCGACCAAGCGACTGACCGACCACCTGACTATTTTGAGGAACGCCTACCTATGGACAAGTCAACACTCGCCTACTACGCGAATCCTGGACCGCTGACCGACCTGACGCGGCACGCGGCGGCGCTCGCAGCACTGCCCACAGGTATCGAGGCGTTGGTCGCTATCGTTCAAAAGATACTTCGCCTGACCGACGACACCGTCGCGCACCGATCCGCCGAGCAGCTGCTGGCTCAAGCTGCCGCGCTGGATCCACGGCCCCTCACCGCGCCTCGCCCCGTGGACCGTCGGGTAAGGGCCAACCGCCGCGACGTTGTCGTGCTGCTCTGCGCCCTGCTCCGCCACCTCGGCGCCCCGGCGCGGGCGCGCTGCGGTTACGTCACCAGCACCGAGGCCGAGAAGTACGTCGCGCGCTGGATCTGCGAGGTCTGGCACCCGGGGGTCCACCGCTGGGTTATGGTCGACGCATGGCCCCAGTCGGACGCCGCCCGCGACGTCGATCGCCTGAACCTGCCACCGGGCGCCTTCTGGCCCGCCGGGCGCGCCTGGCTGACCGTCCGCGGCGGCGAGGCGGCCCCTGACGACTTCGTCAATCCAGAGACACGCGCGGGCCAGACGATCCACGGCAGCGTCGTGCTGGACGTGCTGGCGCTCAACAAGGTCGAGGGAGTGCCGGAGGATACGCGCGGCGCCGTCACTCAGCCGCCCGAGGCGCTCACCGCCGAGGAACTTCGCTGGCTGGACGCGCTGGCGACGTTGAGCGCCGCGAATTACGCCGCCTTCGACCGGCTGCGGGCGCGTTTCGAGACGGACCCGCGCCTCGCGCCGGTCAGAGCGTGGGCCGCTGTTCAGGGGAGGAACCTGGATTATGAGTGAAAACGCTCGCTCCCCGCGCCGATGGCGCCTCGCGTTGCTGCTGACGGTCGTGCCGGTGGTCGCCGTGCTCACCCTATGGGCCTTTCGCACGCCGCTGTTGATCGCCCTGGGGCGGCGGTTGGTCGTCGACGACGGCAACGCGACCACCGCCGACGTGATCCTCGTGCTCAACGGCGGCCCGGAGACGCGCCCATTCCACGCCGCCGAGCGCTACGCAGCAGGCGCCGCGCCGCGCGTGCTCATCGTCCAGGCGGAGCCGCATCCCGCCGCCGAGCTGGGGCTGATCCCCGACGCGACCTCGATCAACGTCGCCGTCATGAAGAAAGAAGGCGTGCCTCGAGACGCCATCGCCGTGCTGCCCCACGGCGAAGCGGGCGCCACCAGCACCTTCGACGAGGCCGTCGCGCTGCGCGCCTACGCCGAGACACAGTCGGTCGAGCGCGTGCTGCTGGTCACCTCGGCCTTTCACACGCGGCGCGCGCGGTGGATCGTGCGCCGGCAGTTGAAAGAGACCGGCATCACGGTCCACGTCTCCGCCGCGCCCCACTGGGACTTCGACGTCACGAACTGGTGGCGGCACGAACGCGGCCTGCTCTACTTCTTCACCGAGGTCGTCAAACTAGCGTTCTACCGTTTCCGGTACTGATCACTAGCTCCTTCGAAAATGTCAACGGATTGAACGGATTGAACGGATTAGATAAGTGAAAATAAGTTAAATACGCTTAATCCGTTGATTTAGATTTTCGTGCTTGGATGGTGGGCTCAAGCCGATGTCTCTACTGAAAAAAGTCGCGCTTGAAATTACAGCTTTCATATCTGTCCTTCAACAGTATCGTCAAGGCTCTTGGCCTGTGTCGAAATATTCGGGTAAAATGTTCCCAGACAACATCCACTGAAAGGAGAACGCATGCACGATCTACTCTGGTCCCTGGTTCCGTGGGGTTACCGCACACTGTTGGCGCTGGAGGCGCTGCGGACCCCGGCGCTCAACGCTATCTTCGCCTTCATCACCGATGCCGGCGGCGAATTCGGGTATCTGACGCTGCTGACGACGGTCTATTGGTGCGTCAACAAGGTCGTGGGGCAGGGCATGGTCTACGCCTACCTGCTCACTGCCACACTCAACACCTGGCTCAAGGATCTCTGGCGCATCCCGCGCCCGCACCGTCCCGAAATCGAGCCGCAACTGGAAGCCGCGGGGATTGAGGAGCGCCTGACCTCCCTGCGCCATCTGGACTCGGCCGCCTTTCCCAGCGGACACGCACAGGGCGCGTTCGTCGGCTGGGGCTACCTGGCGGCCCGCTTCCGACGCCGATGGCTCTGGATCGTCACCATCGTTATGGCGGTGCTCATCAGCTTCTCCCGCATGTATCTGGGCGTCCACTTCCCCCAGGACGTGTTGGCGGGCGCGTTCGTCGGCCTGCTCTACCTCATCGCCTGGTTGTGGATCGAGCCTCGCCTGCGACTGTGGAGTCGGCGGATGCCGCGCGCGCGCCGCTACCTGGTCACGGTGGCGCTGCCGCTGATCGTGCTCTTGCTGCACCCGGTCGAGGGCACAGCGACCGCCCTGGGCGCGCTCCTGGGTCTGGGCATCGGCTTCGTCCTGGAGTCGGAGACCCTGCGCTTCAGTGTCGACGGTCCCTGGCAGCAACGGGTACTGCGCGCGCTCGTGGGCCTTCTGCTCATCTTCGGCACCTACTTCGGCCTAAGCGCGCTCTTCGGCCTCTTCGACGAACGCACGGGCGAGACCCTGGCGCTGGTCTGGCGCACGCTGCGCTACGGACTGGTCGGCTTCGTCGGCGCGTGGGTGGTCCCCTGGGTTCTGATCAAGATTGGACTGATGGCCCAGGAGCAGCCGTTTGACCACTAGCTGTACATAAAAGGGCACTTCATAGAGATGGTTCATTTTCCCGGTTGGTTAAGTTTACACTTTCCTTAATTGCGTCTCA
>CAZCPK010000481.1:0-2922 GCA_964500755.1 uncultured Anaerolineales bacterium | reverse complement strand
GGATCGGTCAGCTCTTCTTTCACGAACTTCTCGCCCCGCGGGCAGGTGTTGCCCGCGACGTTCAGCAGCGTCTCACCTTCGTGGGTTACCTCCAACGTGCAACCCACCGGGCACGTGATGCAGATCATCTTCTCCGTCACAGCAGCCATCATTTCCTCCACACAACGTTCAACTTGCAACTTGCAACCTCATTTCGGCACCACACTGACGGTCAGCTGCTCCGCCGCGCGCACCGCGTCGTAATCTCGACCCCGCAGCTTGATCTCCAGCATCTCGCCGGGCCGCGCGTAGCGCGCCGTCTGGCGCCTGATCAGCGTCTCCCCATCGTGCACGCGGAGGCGCACGGTCTCCTCTATAGGCTGCGTGACCCGGAACTGCAGCGCGACCTCGTGCCGCGTCAACTGCTCCGGATCCACCCGCTGCGGCACCACGTAACGGACGTGCTCGCCCGCCGCCGTGGACACCAGCCGCCCGGCGGTCGGACGCCGGCCCTGGGCGAAGCGCGCGGCCTCCCGGCCCGCCACCAGCCCCGCCTGCGTCACCCAGTCCACGATGTCGTAGACGTGCACGACGTTGCCTGCCGCGAAGATGCCCGGCACGTTGGTCTGGAAGCCCGCGTCGACGAGCGGGCCCGCCGTCCGGGGGTCCAGCTGCACCCCGGCCTGCTGCGAGAGCTCGTTCTCCGGGATCAGCCCCACGGAGAGCAGCAGCGTGTCGCAGGGGATGAGCTCCTCGGTGCCCGCGACGTAGTTCCACTGCGCGTCCACCTGCACCGTCTCGACGGCCTCCACGCGGTCCTGGCCGATGATGCGCTTGACCGTGTGGCGCAGCTGCAGCGGGATGTCGAAGTCCAGCAGGCACTGGACGTAGTTGCGGCTCAGCCCGCTCAGGTAGGGCAGCACCTCCAGCACCCGCTCAACTTGGGCGCCCTCGAAGGTGACGCGCCGCGCCATGATCATGCCGATGTCGCCGGAGCCCAGGATAACGAAGCGCTCCCCGGGCAGATACCCCTCCACGTTGGTCCAGCGCTGCGCCGTCCCGGCGGTGTAGACGCCCGCGGGCCGCGGGCCGGGCAGCCGGATCTGGGCGCGGGTGCGCTCCCGGCAGCCCATTGCCAGCACCAGCGCGCGGGCCTGCACGTCGACGAAGCCGCCCTCCGCGCCGGTGGCGTAGACGTGGCGATCGGGCGTGACGTCCAGCACCATGGTGTCCAGCAACGTCTCGACGCCCAGGCCCAGCGCCTGCTCGACGTAGTGCTGGGCGTAGCTGGGTCCCGGCAGGTCCTCGCCGAAGAGCTCCACGCCGAAGCCGTTGTGGATGCACTGCAGCAGGATGCCGCCCAGCTCCAGGTCGCGCTCGATGATCAGCACGTCGGCCGCGCCTGCCTCCTTGGCGGCGATAGCTGCAGCCAGCCCGCCCGGCCCGGAGCCGATGACGACGACGTCGTAGATTTCCTTGCGGGGCTTACGCATGCGGCACCTCCTTGGTGGGCCGACTGAGGAACTCGGAGCCGGCGCCCTTCTTGCTGACCGCCAGCGGATCCTGGCCCAGCTCCCGTGCCAGGATCTCCACGACGCGGGGCATGTCGAAGGCGCCCTGACAGCGCCCCGTGCCCAGCCAGGTGCGCCGCTTGATGGCGTCGTAGGTGGTGGCGGGGATCGGCGCGTGGATCTCGGCGACGATCTCGCCCTCGGTGACGTACTCGCAGCGGCAGATGACGCGCCCGTAGCGCGGATCCTGTGCCACCAGCGCCGCCTGCTCGGCGTGCGAGAGGTGGCGGAAGACGGGCCGCGCCGGACGGACCGGCTCCCAATCCGCTTTCTCTGCCAATGGCTCTCCGGCTTCTGCCAGCAGCTCGACCACGCGCTGGGCGATGGCCGGCACCGCCGTCAGCCCCGGCGACTCGATGCCGCCCAGGTTGACGAGGCCCTGCACCGCGTCGGGAATCTCGATGACGAAATCGCGGTCGTAGTCGACCTCAGGGTTCTCGCAGGGCGCGTTGCCGCCCGGGCGCAACCCCGCGAAGACGGCGATGACGTCCCGCTGCTGCAGGCCCGGCACCAGCTTCTGGGCGCCGGCCCAGAGCTCGGCGAGGCCGGCGGCGGTCACCGCCACGTCGGTCTTGTCGGCGAGCTCCTCGGCGGTGGGCCCGACCAGCGTGTTGCCGTGCAGCGTCGTCGTCACCAGGATGCCCTTGCTGACCTCGGTCGGTACGGGGAAGAGGACGGTGTCCACGGTGAGCGTAGCGCGGTCCATGACGTAGTACTCGCCGCGCCGGGGCGTGATGGTGAACTCGGGGCGCACGCCGGCTTTGTGCATCACCACGTCGCTGTAGAGCCCGGCGGCGTTGACCACCCAACGGGCGCCGAAATCGCCCTGGTTGGTCCGGATCCCCACGATACGCGCGGCGTCATCTGCGGCCCAGAGGAAGTCCTCGAACTTGGTATTGAGCCGGAGTTCCACGCCGTTCATGACGGCGTTCTCGGCGGCGGCTAACGTGGCGGCCCAGGGATCGATGATCCCGCCGCTGGGGCAGTAGAGCGCGCCGCTGACGTCGGGGTTGAGGTGCGGCTCGCGTTTCCGCATCTCCGCGCCGGAGATGAGCTCCGTGGGCACGCCGTTGGCCTCGCCCTTGGCCTGCTCCGCGGCCAGCCGGGCCCGCTCCTCCTCCCCGACGGCGACGACGTAGGTGCCGCACCGGGCGAAGGGAATGTGGAGCTCGGCCGCCAGCTGATCCCACAGGGGGTTGGCCCGGACGTTCATCGCGGCCTTGAGCGTGCCGGGATGCGCGGCGTAGCCGCCGTGGATCAGGGCGGAGTTCGAGGCCGTGGCCCCGGTGCAGACGTCGGCGTCCTTCTCGATAAGCAGGACGTCGAGGTCGTAGCGCGCGAGGGCGCGGGCCGTCAGCGCCCCCACGATCCC
>CAZCPK010000480.1:0-2926 GCA_964500755.1 uncultured Anaerolineales bacterium | reverse complement strand
CCCGGCTGCGTTTGCCTTGTGCGCGGCTAAGCACGTTCTGCGACATTGGCGCGGGACTTCGCTGACTACGCGCTTCGAAATCCACATCTATCATAACATAAAATGACAGTGTATCCACCGAAACCGCCGTCCGTCAGTGCTTAATTTACGGTATTAGGGTTTAGCTAGGTGCGACGCACCTTAGAAAGCCTGAAAATGGCCATTTCGCGCACGCTGACATGACTCTTTATCCAGCATGATCTGATCATCGTAGGTGCGTTGCACCTTATGCCGTAATTTCGGCAGCAGTGGAAAAAGAGCGCAACATCCCCCGGATACGTCGCGATAGAGCGATCGAACGCCGCTTTTCTGTTTCACTGGAATATGGTACACTAGCTGCGTTTTGAGTCAAAGGAGGAGAGGGATGCTGAAACGTAAAGGATTTCGGAACAAAGATAAGGTCAAGGTAACATTTGTCTTGCCGGATGGTTCGCCTGAGGCTTCGGTCGTAGGGGATTTCAACGACTGGGATCCTGAAGCCCACCCCCTCGTTCGTCGCAGCAACCACACCTACAGCGCTGCCGTGGTGCTAGACGAGGGCGAGCGTTACGCCTTCCGCTACCAGCTGGTCGATGGCGGCTGGCTGAACGAGGAGGATGCGGACGCTCAAGAGCCCAACGGTTTTGGAGGACAGAACAGCGTCATCATCACCTGATTCGACAACTTCCACACCTTGCTACACGGGCCGGAACGGAAATTCCGTTCCGGCTTTTGCTTTTCCAAACTCAGGGTAAAATCCAGGTATAAGGAAGTAGCCACACAACTATAGAGAAACCAAGTTCTGGGATATTTTAACGTCCAGCAGAGGTGAGCATGATCAATTTCGGGCGCGAGATTTGCAGCTATGGAGGAAGTGCCACCAGTAGAGAGTGGTTGGTAACCAACGGAATCGGCGGCTATGCGGCGGGAACTGTAGCCGGCTGCCTGACTCGACGCTATCATGGCCTACTGATCGCTGCGCTCGCGCCGCCGCTGGGACGTACATTGATGTTGACCAAGCTCGACGAGATGGCCCACTACGACGGGCGCGACTACCCGCTCTTCGCCAATCTCTGGGTCAGTGAGATCATGGATCCCCAAGGTTTCCACCACCTGGAACGCTTCCACCTGGAAGGCACCACACCGGTCTGGTCCTTCGCCTGCGCCGACGCTTTAATCGAAAAGCGCATCTGGATGGAACCGGGGGCCAACACCACTTACGTGCGCTACGATTACAAGCGAGGGCAGGCGCCGCTCGAGCTCTCGTTGAAAGCTCTGGCGAACTATCGCCATCACCACAAGTTACGCCGGGCCCTGGGGCACTGGATGCGCGTGGAGCCGGTCGGACATGGCTTGCGAATCGTCGCCCACGACGAGGCGACTCCCTATTACCTGTTCAGCACCAACGCCGCCGCAGAACAGCGTCATGACTGGCACCGCGACTTCTACCTCCGGATGGAGGCAAGGCGGGGGTTGGACATGGTGGAGGATCACCTCTGCGTCGGAACGTTCTGGACCAGGCTGACACCAGGCGGGAGCCTAACCATGGTCGCCAGCACGTCCGCCACCCCCAACCTCGATGGCTTTGATGCGTACGAGAAACGTCAAGCCTACGAGCAGGAACTACTGGAGCGCGCGGCCCCGCTTCCCGACCGGGCCGCGCTGGAGCAGCTGATACTGACCGCCGACCAGTTCGTCGTGCGCCGGGAGCTTCCCGGGAACACCGAGGGACACAGCCTCATCGCAGGGTATCCCTGGTTCGCCGATTGGGGCCGAGACACAATGATCGCCCTGCCGGGACTGACGCTGACGACCGGACGCGCGGACATCGCCCGGCAGATCCTCCGGGTCTTCGCGCGCTACGTCGATCAAGGCATGTTGCCCAACAACTTCCCCGAGGTCGGAGAGACGCCGGGATACAATACCGTGGACGCCACGCTCTGGTATTTTGAGGCGGTACGGGCATACGTCGCCGCCAGCAACGATATGAATCTGCTACGGGACCTTTTCCCCTTGCTTGAGGAGATCATCTCCTGGCACCGGCGCGGTACACGCTATCAGATTCACGTCGATCCCGACGACCAGCTGCTCTACGCCGGCGAACCCGGCCTGCAGTTGACCTGGATGGACGCCAAAGTGGAAGAGTGGGTGGTCACGCCGCGAATCGGCAAAGCGGTCGAGATCAACGCGCTGTGGTACAACGCGCTGCGGAGTATGGCGGACTTCGCCGAAGCCCTGGGCAAATCTGCAGCGGAGATGCTGACGTCGGCAGATCAGGTACAGAAGAGCTTTACACGCTTCTGGGACGCGGACCTCGGCTACTGCTACGACGTCATCGATGGCCCGGACGGTAATGACCCATCGCTCCGCCCCAACCAGATCTTCGCCGTCTCTCTACCTCACAGCCCCTTATCGCCGCAACAGCAGCGCGCCGTGGTCGACACCTGCGCGCGACTGTTGCTCACGTCCTACGGACTTCGCACGTTGGCGCCGGAGCATCCCGATTACGAGGGACACTACGGCGGCAATCGCCAGGAGCGCGACGGCGCCTACCACCAGGGGGCCGCGTGGGGCTGGCTGCTGGGGCCCTTCGCACTGGCGCACCTCAAAGTCTACGACGATCCGGCGACGGCCCGGAGCTACCTGCGCCCCTTGCTACAAAACTTGCGGACGCACGGCGTCGGCTCCTTGAGCGAGCTCTTCGACGGTGACCCGCCCTTTGAACCGCGCGGGTCCATCGCGCAGGCCTGGACCGTCGCGGAGACGTTGCGTGCCTGGCAGGAGATCGAAACCCACCGGACCTGACGCTTTCCGTGAGAGATCTCTGGGATTTCGCCTGGTTACCCAAAAACTTAAGGGTCTCTGGGATTTCGCCGGGTGGACCAAAAACGATTGTAAATTTTTACCA
>CAZCPK010000479.1:0-2931 GCA_964500755.1 uncultured Anaerolineales bacterium | reverse complement strand
AATGGCACGCTTAGCAGCACAAGCGCAAGCAGAGTTTTACCCGACGCCCCTGAGCGTCGTGGAGTTGATCGCCGGACATCTTGAGATGCACCCTGGCAAAAACCGCCTGTACCGCATCTTCGACCCCTGTGCCGGCGACGGTAAAGCCGTCGCGCACCTGGCCCAGCGGCTGCAGCAGCAGACCCCCGGCCTGGATCCCAAAGATCTCCAGACGTGGGGCGTCGAATTGCACCCGGGCCGCGCTGCAGAAGCAGCGGAGCACCTGGATGAGGTGTTGGCGGCCTCTTTTGAGGTCATTAACTGGAAGCCCAGTCATGGGGTGGCGAACGTACTGTACCTTAACCCGCCCTACGATTGGAGTGCGTCGAGCCGGGCCAAACGCATGGAGACCTACTTCCTCAACCGCGCCACCCAGGCCCTGGTGCCTGGCGGCACCCTGATCTACATCATCCCCACCTCGGCCCTCGGGGACTACAAGCTCTGTCAGTCCCTCTACACCAACTACGAGAACATTGAGATTGCTCGGTTCCCCGACACGGACTACGAACGCTTCAAGCAGCTGGTCATCTTGGGCACACGCCGCGAGCAGCACCTGCGGAATTCATACGCTGCGTATACCCAAATCAATGATCTGCAAAACTATGCTCCTCACTCTCAAACCTACCGCAGAGAGCGCAACGATCCTCTGGAACTGCCCGTAGTCGGCTGTGCCGATCTGCGGCAGTACGTCGTGAAGCCCATCTCCTCGTACCAGGCTACCCTCTTCCGGTTCCGTTGGCAGGACGACGAGATCCAGGCCATGTTGCAGGTGCCGGATCTGCCGGTCTTGCCCAAAGCGGAGTTGGAGAACCGGGGGCCCCTCGAGGTCCTGCTCAGCCCCAAGAAGGGCCATCTGGCCCAGATGCTGGCGGCCGGGCTAATGGGCACGCTGGAATTACCCGGCGAGGTCATCAAAGGGCGTAGCGTAAAACGCACTGAGGTGACCGAGGAGGTCACCGAGACGACTGAGAAGGAAATCCACACCACCCGGTGGGAAGCGCATATCATTCGCGTGACCCGGCAGGGTGTGGAGACCTACGCGGGCGCCGCGGCCTTGCCCTTCCTGGAAGAGCATGCCAAACGCTTGGCCGCGCTCCTGGAAGACAAGATTGATCCCTATGGCTACGCGACCTCGGACGCAGAGCAGGCGCACATTGCGCGGTTGTCGCCGCGTCCCCGCCCCGGCGGAGGACAAGGGCTCTACGACAACCAACGAGAGACCGTGACGGCGGCCTTGCGGGCGCTGGAACGGTACAACGTGGCGCACTTAATCGGCGAGATGGGTTACGGCAAGACGACGGTGGCCTCCGCGGTCATCGACACGGCAAACATGTATCCCGCCTTCGTCATGTGCCCGCCCCATCTGGTTGAGAAGTGGGCCCGCGAGCTCCAAGCGGTAGTCCCGGACACCAAACCGGTCATCGTGGAACATCTCATGGAGTTACTGGCCGCCATGCGGGGCTATCGCCCCGGCGATAAGCTGGTGGTCATCGCGGCGTGGTCTACCACGTCGCAAGGCCCCGGGTGGAAACGGACACTGAACTACCGGCACACTCTACCGGTGTACAACGATCAAGAAGCTCAGAAATTGCACCGCGCTGGCTTCCGGGCGGCGCTGAAGGCGTATCGCCAGGGCCAACGTGAACTGCACACGGCTAGCCGCAATGGACATACCCCGGATGAGCTGGCGGAACTGCGCCAGCGGGTCGCCAACCTGCGCCACACGGCGCTGAGAACTTCCCGCCGCTATCCCGTCTGTCCGGAATGCGGTCAACCGCTGGAAAAACTGGGCAAGAGCCGCACTACGCTGCATTGCGATTGTGAGGACAACTACCCCCGGGTAGAAACCTTCATGATCGGTGAGGCAGCTAACGCGGATAATGACAACAACGACGAAGATGCCACAGACTATCAGGATGAGCGGACATGCTATGCTCCACTGTTCAACTATCGACCCAAGGTCACCCGCCGGTGGTCGCTGGCGGACTACATCTCGCGGCACGCGCCGGACTTCTTCAAACTGCTGGTGACGGACGAATGTCACCAGTACAAGTCCGGGGATAGCGATCGCGGGACCGCCTACGGGCGCCTGGCGGACACGATTGGGCCCACGCTCAATCTCACCGGCACCTTCTACGGCGGCGTCGCCAGCAGCATCTTCTACCTGTTGTACCGCTCGCAACCCGATATCCGGGAAGCGTGGGAGTACAGCGACGAGCGCCGCTGGGTCGAGACCTTTGGGCGGATCCAGAAGACATACAGCACCAGTATCACCACGGGCAGTCACAACGCCCGCCAGAAGCGCCGGGTGAACACCAAAGAGATCCCCGGCATTTCGCCCACGGTGCTGCGGCACATCTTACCTACGGCTATCTTTCGCAGCGTGGCCGATCTCGGCATCGCGCTGCCGCCGTACCAGGATGAAGTGGTGCGTCTGGAGATGACCCCGGCACAGGCCCAGGATTACGGACGTGTCTATGACTTCACTTGGAACGAGGTGATTGAGTGGCGGCAACGCTACTTGTCCTCCTGGTTGCAGTGGGTTCTGGCGCGACCCAACTCGGCATTTCGCCGGGAGGTCGTGGAGGGATTGAGCCTGGATCTAACAGGCGAGCGCAAGACCCTGGTGGCGCCGTCCGTACCTGATGAAGGTGAACTGCTCCCCAAGGAACAGTGGCTGCTTAACAAGGCCCAGACCGAGATCGCCGAGGGCCGCCGGATGATCATCTACCTCCGGCAAACCGGCACGCGGGACATTCGCGACCGGCTGCTGCAGATACTCACCGCCGCGGGTTTGCAGGCTCAGAATCTACCGGACAGTCTGGCTCCGAAGCGCCGCGAGGCGTGGCTGGAAAAGCACCACCCGGACATCCTGATTACCAATCCCCGCCG
>CAZCPK010000478.1:0-2947 GCA_964500755.1 uncultured Anaerolineales bacterium | reverse complement strand
TCCGGCTCCCCGGCCTTCACCCCGCGCTCCGGGATGCTTCGCGCGTTATCTCCTGGTAAGGGGCTTGCCCCCCACCTGGCGGTCAGGGCTTCCTGCTCGCCCTCCCCACCAACGGTTCAGTATTCTACCAAACCCCCTTTTTTTGTCAAGGGGAACTTTTAGGTTCCTGCGCACGTTCTAAAAGCAACAGCGATCAAATAGATCACGCAAGCGCCGGGGAGGACAATCATGGGAAAAGCAGAAAGCGCACGCCCACCGAGAAATGTGTTAGGCATACTCCTGCTGCTACTGGTCATTGGGCTACGGGTGAATCCGGTTCGAGCCGACGGCATTATCATTATCGACCCGCCGCCGGAGCCCCCGCCGGATTGGACCCCCTGGCTCGCCATCCGCTACCACCGCGTGCAGGTCTCTATCGAGGAACAGATTGCCACCACCCGAGTCGACCAGGTCTTTCGCAACGATGGGCAGAACCCGGCCGAAGGAGAGTACGTTTTCCCGCTGCCGCCGGACGCGGTTGTGAGCGAGTTCACCATGTGGGTGGACGGCGAACCGGTCGCGGCGCAGATCTTGGAGGCCGACGAGGCCCGAAAGATCTATGAAGCCTACGTCCGCCGCCGTCAGGATCCAGCTCTGCTGGAATACGTGGGACGCGACGCGGTCCGCGCCCGCATCTTCCCCGTTCCACCCGGTGAGGAACGGCGCATTGAGCTGGCCTACACGCAAATCCTGCCGCTGGATGACGGACTGATGCACTACCGCTATCCTCTGGATACCGAACGTTTCTCCAGCTCGCCGCTGGAGCAGGTCAGTGTTCACGTCGAAGTGCAAAGTGACGCCCCCCTGGGGCCGCTCTACTCCTCGAGCCATCAGAACGAGCTGGTGATTCGCCGGGAGGGTGAGCACCGCGCCACGCTGAGCTACGAAGCGACGAATCTATATCCAGAACGGGATTTCGAGCTGTACGTCGGCCTACAAGACAAGGAGGATATCGGCGCGAATCTGCTAAGCTACAAGCCAGCAGGAGAGGACGGCTTCTTTTTGTTGATGCTGGCCCCCACCCTGGAGACGGATCGCGTCATCCCCAAGGACTTGATGGTGGTACTGGATACGTCAGGATCTATGGATGGGGAGAAACTCCGTCAGGCCAAGGTAGCGCTGCGGTACGTGCTCGACAATTTGAACTCTGAGGACCGCTTCAATATTATCGCCTTTGACAGCCGAACGCGGAGCTACGCCGACGCACTGCGCCCCGCGGCAGAGGCCGACGCCGCTCGGGATTGGGTGCAGGATCTGGAGGCGCTCGGCGGCACCAACATCTACCTGGCGCTCTCCGAAGCGCTCCAACAGGTGGAAGGCAACCGCCCTACGGTGATCATCTTTCTGACCGATGGGCTACCGACCGAAGGCATCGTCGACGAACGGGTGCTGCTGCAGAGCCTGGCGCAGGAGGCGTCTACGGATATCCGGATCTTTCCTTTTGGCGTAGGGTACGACGTGAATACGATTTTATTGGACGAGCTGGCAGCTGAACACCGGGGTCGTCCGGCCTACGTCACGCCCGACGAACAGATCGACGAGGAGATCTCGGGGTTCTACGCCAGCATCCAACGCCCGCTGCTCACCGACATCGCGCTGGATTTTGGCGAGCTCTCCGTCTACGATATTTATCCGCAGCCGCTGCCCGATCTCTACGCTGGCACCCAGTTAATCGTGGTGGGACGCTACACCGACGGCGGCAGGACCACGCTCTCGCTGAGGGGAGAGTTGACGGATCGGGAGGAAGTCTACCGCTACGAGAGCCGCTTCACCAACGAGGGCGGCGCCGACTTTATCCCCCGGCTCTGGGCCGCTCGCAGGATCGGATACCTCCTCACGCAAATCCGTCACCACGGCGAGCGGGACGAGTGGATCGACGCCGTGGTGACGCTGAGCACCCGGTACGGTATCATCACGCCGTACACCTCCTTTCTCATAGAGGAAGAGGACGTGCTGACCTCCGAGAGACGCGAGGGGGCGGCGGATGCCGTGCGAGAGCTACCCACACCGATGGCCTTTGGAAAGGATGCAGTCGAGGAAGCGGAGATGCGGCTGGGACTGGGTGGTGCGCAGGCGCCGCCAGCCGCCGGGCCTCAGGCAGCGGGGCGTCCCCCGACGGAAGCCACGGTACAATACGTAGGCGACCGCGCCTTCCTCTGCAAGGAGAGTCGCTGCATCGACACCCGCTTCGTCCCCGACCAGATGTCGCCGACCGTCGTCCGGTTCGGCTCCGACGCCTATTGGTCACTGCTCCAGGCGCACCCGGTCTGGGCACCATACCTGTCCTTGGCGCCGGAAGTCATCTTCGTGACCGACGACGGGGCATCATTCCACATTCAACCCGGCGCCGACGTCGTTGAAGATTCACTGCCCGCGCTGGAGCCATTGCCTCCCACCGCGACCACGCAAGCGCCCGTCGCGGCATCTCCCTCAGATCCCTCCGACGTCACACCCACGACCTCGCCGGACAGAACCGCCACGCCCTCAGGAAGCGCGCCCGCGCTCGGCTTCTGCTCGACAGCGGCGCTCCTGGCGATTCTCTGCGTATTGGTCGGTCTGCTGTACACGCGGGAGTAAAGACCCGGCGTACTCCTTCCCTGAACGGGAGAAGGCGTCCGTACCACGTACATGACGTTTTTGGCGTGGTATGGACGCTTTTGACGCCGCACAACACGATTTTGACGCCCTGCATTCCCGAGGCGATGCGTTACTTTCCAGCATCATTTTATGCGACCTCCCTCTAAACGCCCCGGAATTTCGAAGCGAGTGGTCAGCGAAGACCCTCGCCAATGTCGCAGAACGTGTTTAGCCGCGCACAAGGCAGACGCAGCCGGATTGATGACCTGGGTAAGCGTTGCCAGGAGGCGCTGAGCAACCTGAGCAAGCCTTAGAACCGCTTCGTTTGCCC
>CAZCPK010000477.1:0-2951 GCA_964500755.1 uncultured Anaerolineales bacterium | reverse complement strand
GTTCTTCAGGTCCACAGCTTCTCTCTCCAATGACGTGACTATCAGGGGTTATGCCTTTTCCAGGATCTCGTCGAGGTCGATTTCCGCCGTCGTCGGGTAGCGAAAGTGCGCCGCGCCCACCCGCTCCTCCGGGCCGACGCCGACGGCGACCATGTCCGCCGCTAACGCCGCCGCCACGCCGGACTCCGCGTCCTCGACGACCACGCAGTGAGCGGGCGGCACGTCGAGCGCGTCCGCCGCGTAGAGGAAGAGATCGGGCGCGGGCTTGCCCCGCTCGACGCTGTAGCCGTCGGCGATGACGTCGAAGAAATCGAGCACGCCCAGCTGTTTGAGCACCGTCTGGGTGTTCTTGCTCGCCGACCCGATGGCGATCTGCATGCCGCGTTCGCGCAGCTCCACCATCAGGCGTTGCGCGCCGGGCAGGAAGTCGTCCGCGGTGATCTCCTGAAGCAGCTCCTGGTAGTAGCCGTTTTTACGGGCCATCAGCTCCTGCAGTTCCGCCTCAGTGTAGCGGTGGCGGTCGTCGCCCAGGAGGATCTCCAGCGAGCGCCGGCGGGAGACGCCGCGCAGCGCCTCGTTATCCTCGCGGGTAAAGAGGACGTCCTCCTCGTCGGCCAATCGCTTCCATGCCTGGAAGTGATATTCGGCCGTGTCGGTCAGGACGCCGTCCAGATCCAGAATAAACGCCTCGATGGTGCGCATGTGTGTCTTTCCTTTCGGTGAGGTGAATATGGGAGTCTGATTTTTTCCAAACGTCAGGGGAAGCCGCGTCGTTTTGTGACCTTGTGTAAAGTGATGTAAAATTAAGGCGGGTGTATGTAATATTTACATTTTACTGGACGCTCTTACATCTGTCAATGCCTGGTTATCTGGTGATGACCCATAAGTCTACTGTCGCTCGCGACGTCCAGCGGTTTTTCACCACAGAGAGCGCTGAGCACGCAGAAAAAGAATTATTTTCTTCTCTCTGTGCCCTCTGTGGGCTCTGCGGTGAGATATGGGTAATCACCATCTGACTATGAAAGCAGTTGATTACATTCGGATGTGTATTCTAGGGGTCCAGGGGGGAGCGTGTATGTCGACGACGATTGAGGACGTTGCCCGGGAAGCCGGCGTCTCCACGGCGACCGTGAGCCGGGCGCTACGGGGACTGCCCAACGTCGCGCCCTCGACGCGACAACGGGTGCTCGAGGTGGCCCAGGCGCTCGAGTACGCCGTGAGCGCGCGGGCGTTCGCGTCCGGAGCCGGCGGGCGGGCCAAGACCGTGGGGATCGTCATGCCGTTGGCCGACCAGCAATTCTACAACAAGGTCGCCACCGCCGCCGAGGCGCTGCTCTTCAACCGGGGCTATGACGTCTTGCGCGTCAGCCTGGCGACGCTCGAGCTGCAGACCGAGATCGTGCGCCGGCTGGTCGCCGAGCGGCAGGTGGATGGACTGATCCTGGTCAGCCTGGAGCTGCTCGAGGCAACGCTGGACTATCTTGGTCAGGTGACGTGCCCCGTCACCACCATCGAGACTGTGACCGAAGACTTTTCGGCCGTCCATACCGATAACGTCGCAGCGGCGCGAATGGCGACCCAGTACCTGCTCAATCTGGGGCACGAGCAGATCGCCGTGATCTCCGGTCTGCCCGACGACCCCCTGCGCTTCAGAATTCCCACAGAGCGGTTGCGGGGCTATCGGCAGGTGCTGGAGGAGCAGGAGATCGAACCGCGCCCCGAGCTCAACGTGCCCGGCAACTTCTCCTACGCGGGCGGCGCCGAGGCCATGACGCGCTTGCTCGCCGTGCCCCAGCCGCCCACGGCGATCTTTGCTTTCTCCGACGCGATGGCCATCGGCGCGCTCAAGAAGATCCGGGACATGGGCCTCCGGGTGCCCGAGGATATCTCGGTGATGGGCTTTGACGATCAGGAGATCGCCGAGTACGTGGGGCTGACCACGGTCTCCCAGCCGGTGGCGCAGTACGGGGAGCGGGCGGCGACGCTTTTGCTGAAGCAGCTCGAGGAAGAGACGGACGAGGACGGCGCCGTCACCCACGAGCACCTGCCCACCAAGCTCGTCGTGCGCGGGACCACCGGCCCACGGCGCGACTACCGTCAAGAGCGCTAGCGCCTCTGGCGTGTCTGAAGCTCTATCCAAAGGTGGGACGCCCCTTCGTACGGACGTCCCACCTGAGAGTGTAGACGGGTGCTGCTTGTTTTAAGAAGCTATTTGAAAATTGTAAGGTGGAGACCTCCGAGGTCTTGGTAAGAGCGTTTTGAGTTGACGTACCGTTCTCAATCAACTGTCTCTACATCGGAAGATCGATTTTTAGACCTCGGAGGTCTGATCAGGATAATTTTCAAATATGCTCTAAGGGGCGAGTCTATGCCTCTTCGTCCTCCTCGACCCAATCCAGCGTGCGTTTGACCGCCTTCTTCCAGCCAGCGTAGAGCCTGGCCCGCCGCGCTGCCTCCATCTCCGGCTGATAGGTCCTATCGATGCCCCAGTTGTCGCGGAGCGCCTCGACGTCGTCCCAGAAGCCGACGGCTAACCCGGCGGCGTAGGCCGCGCCCAGCGCCGTCGTCTCCGTGACCCGAGGACGCACCACCGGCACGTCCAGGATGTCGGCCTGGAACTGCATCAGCAGCTCGTTGGCGACCATGCCGCCGTCCACCTTGAGCGCCTTCAACTCCACGCCCGAATCCTGCTCCATGGCCTCCAGCACGTCCCGCGTCTGGTAGGCGGTGGCGTCCAGGGCGGCGCGACAGATGTGGCGCTTGTTGATGTAGCGCGTCAGCCCCACCATGACGCCGCGCGCGTCGCTGCGCCAGTAGGGCGCGAAGAGTCCCGAGAAGGCCGGAACGATGTACATGCCGCCGGCGTCGTCGACCTCGCGGGCCAGCGCCTCGATCTGCGGCGCGCGGTCGAAGAAGCCCAGGTTGTCGCGGAGCCACTGCACCAGCGCGCC
>CAZCPK010000476.1:0-2970 GCA_964500755.1 uncultured Anaerolineales bacterium | reverse complement strand
GCCGATACGTCGGGCTACGACCACGACGGCAGCTGCACCACGTGTCCCGCGACGGGCGCCGACGGGCGCTTCAACGACGCGCTGGCCTTCGACGGCGTCGATGACGTCGTCACCGTCTCCGACGCCCACGACCCGGCCCGCTACGCGCTGGAAGCCTGGATCTACCTGGAGACGGTCACCGACACCAGCGTCATCCTGCGCACCGACGCGCTGACCGAGACGGTGGAGAGTTACTCGCACCTGCTGGGCATCGTCGACGGGCACTTCCAGCACACCGTCTACGACGGCGCTTATCGCACCATCACCGCCACCACGCCGGTGTCGCCGAACCGCTGGTACCATCTGGTGGGCACGGCCCAGAGCGGCGGCGACCTGACGCTCTACGTCGACGGCGAGCGCGAAGCGCAGCTGAGCGGGCTCGGCGCGCTCTGGAGCGGCGGCGATCACTACCGGCTGGGCGCAGCCTACGGGATCACCGGCACCCGGCCCTTCCACGGGCGGCTGGACGAGGTGGCGGTCTACAGCCGCACGCTCTCGGTTGCCGAGGTGACCGATCACTATCTGCGCGGCGCGCTGCAGATGACGTTCGCGGTGCGCCTCTGTGAGGAACCGGACTGCACCGATAGATTTACCGGCTGGCGCGGCCCCTATACCGAGGCGAGTAACACCGGCCTGGGCCTGCCTACCGTCACGCTCCCGCCGCTACCAGAGACCCGTTACGTCCAGTACCGCGCCACGTTGACCACCGCCGACCCGGCTTACGCGCCCGAACTGCGTCGGGTGACGCTCGGCCCTGACCACTACGACGTCACCGCCGAGCCGGCGGGCCAGTGCGCCGCCACGGGCAGGGCTTTCACCTGCACGCTGGACGTCCTACCGGCGGGCAGCGTGGCTACCGTCACCGCACGGACGCGCGTCCACCATGCGGCCCTGGGCCCCATCACCAACACCGCCTCCGTCACGGCGACGGGTGAGCTGACGCCCACGGACAACGTCGTCACCGCCACCACCCAGGTCACCTCCGAAGTCGGTCTGCGGATACAGAAGTACGATGATGACCGCGGCCTGCCTTACTGGCACGACAACACCTACGGCATGGCCGATCCGGTCAACCCGGGCAGCCCGCTCACCTACACGCTGCTGGTGCACAACGGCGGCCCCAGCACCGCCTGGGACGTGACCGTCACCGACATGCTGCCCATCTCGCCCACCTCCATCGTGGCGCCGGACGGCTGGACGTGCGCGACCGTGAGCCGGACCCTGAGCTGTACCACGACGGCGCTCTCTCCCTGGCACTGGGACGCCATTGTGCTCAGCGGCGCCGCTCCCCTCGTCAGCGGGACCATCACCAACACGGCGGCGATCACAGCCGCGGGCAGCACCGTCCTCACCGCGACCTCGACGCTCAGCGACAGCGAAGCCACCACCGTGGTGCCGCTGGCCGATCTGACCGTCGCCAAGACCGCCGCGCCCGACCCGGTCAACCCGGGCGAGACACTCACCTTCACCGTCCACGTCACCAACACCGGGCCGTACACCGCCACCGGCGTCGTCGTCACCGATACACTGCCCGCCGACGTCACCGACGTCACCGCGCTCGACCCGGCCTGCAGCGCGAACGCCCCCAACGTCGTCTGTACCCTGCCGGGGGTTCTGACGCCCACGCAGGCGGTCGCCTTCCAGATCACCGCCACGGCTCCATTGAGCGACCTGATCGAGAACACCGCCGTCGTCACTTCGACGATCCGCGATCCGGTGCCGGAGAACAACGAGGCGCACATCTACGCCGCCGTGCGTCCGGTGGCCGATCTCTCGATCGCCAAGCGCGCCGCGCCGGACCCGGTCGACGCAGCCGCGACGCTGACCTACACCGTCATTGTCACCAACGCCGGGCCGGTCGACGCGGGCGCGCTGACCACCACCGTCGCCGCGCGGACGCACCACAACATCCGCGTGCCCATCGGCGGGACGGCCTGGCCCTATCCCAGCACGCTCTGGCTCAACAGCGTGCCCGGTCGGGTGCGCGAGATCACGGTCACGCTCCACGGTCTGCACCACACCTATCCCGCCGATCTGGTGGCCCTGCTGACCAGCCCCGGCGGGCGGAGTACCGTGCTGATGGCGGAGGCCGGCGGCGGCGCCGACGTCAACGACCTGACGCTGACCTTCCACGACACAGGGGAACGCCTGCCGGTCAGTGGCACGCTCATCTCAACGACGACCTACCGGCCCACCAATCACGGCTTCGGCGAGAGCCTGCCCGCCCCGGCACCCGCCGCTCCCTACGGCAGCAGCTTCGGCTCGTTCTACGGCGGCAGCCCCAACGGCGCCTGGCGCCTCTACGTCTACGATTCCTTCGACTCCGACGGTGGACGCATTGCCGATGGCTGGGGCCTGGAGCTGGTCGCTGTCACCACGGATACCGTCACGCTGAGCGACACGCTACCTTCCGGCCTGACCGGCGTCACACCCGATCTACCCGGCTGGGACTGCACCACCGGCGCCGACGTCGTCTGTACCGGCGACCGCCTGCCCCGCGATGAGCCTGTCACGTTGACGTTGGCAGCGACGGCGCCCATCACCCCCGGCGTCATCACCAACACCGCTCGCGTTACTTCGACGCTGGCCGACTTCGATCTGACGCGCAACACGGACCGCATCACGACCACTGTCAGCCCCGTGGCGGATCTGAGCCTCGTCAAAGGCGTCACGCCCACCGTCACGGTCCCCCAGGGCGCGCCGCTCACCTACACGCTCGCCGTCAGCAACGCCGGGCCCAGCCCGCTCACGGGCAGCATCGTCGTCACCGACGCGCTGCCTGCGGTGCTCGACACGGTTGACGTCACCGGACCCGATTGGACGTGCGCCACGGGCGCCGTCGTCGGGGAGGTGCGCCCGCTCACCTGCACCCGCGACGGGCTGGACGTCGGTCCGGCGCCGGAGATCGTCATCACGGCCACGGCGCCATCT
>CAZCPK010000475.1:0-2976 GCA_964500755.1 uncultured Anaerolineales bacterium | reverse complement strand
CTATCTAAAAGACTGTCGCCTGGACGTCATCCGACGTCCCGACGGTAGCATCGGGTGGCTACGGGATCACGACACGCTCTACACCCGAAGAGAAGCGGAGTAAACTCGGCTCTGACGAGAGAACCATCCTTCTGCGTTCTTCGCCTCTGTGGTTCCGATATTCTTCTAACAGAAGCAAAATCTGGCCCTAGGACTCCATAATCTCGAAGAGACTCTGGCGCGTCACGACCTGCAACAGCGCATGGACGAAGACCTGCGGCGGCAGCGAGGCGACGAGCATCAAGTTCTCCCAGGGACTGGCTTTCTCGTCGAGAAAACGCAAAATCTGCCGGACAGGGTTGCGCCGGAACATCTCGCTGAAGGCGACCTGAATATGATCGCCGCGGCGCTCGATGACCTCGAGGAGCACCGCGTCCAGAACGTCGTAGAGATTGGGGTCGTCCGGCACCTCAAAGGGATGGCCGTAGAGCAGCAGGGACTCCACAATCTCGTCGGCGTCCTCCTGGATGCGCATAAAGGCGTAGCCGGTCGAGGGTTTCACGCGGTTGGCCTTGGCGCCGATGCTCATCACCCGTCGTCCCAGCTGGCGCGGCAACGGCTGATCCGTCAGCGGAACGCAGCCGCGTTCCACGCTTACCACCTCATACTCTTGAAGATCCAGCACCTCGGCGAGGTAACAACGCAGGGAGCCCTCGTAGTCGCTGCGGCGCAACACTCCCTTGGAAAAGAGCGTGTACTCCACCAGCGCCCTGCGCTCCGTGAAGGGCAGCACGTAGAAGAAGCGCATCTCCCCCATCTGGTCGACGCGGAAGTCGAGGAAGGTCATCACGTCCGGATCAAAGACCGGCGTGGGCGTCTCGATCTCCCATCCCCGGAAGTGCATCTTAAGGTGATGGAAGTCGCGCTTATCCGCCAACGGGGGAAAACGCGGCGGCAGGCTGTCGAAGACCCAACGCCCGTGGATGGGCCGCCCATCCACGGTGACGCAGGCAACGTCCCGCTCGTCGGTGATCGCGTCCACCGTCCCGGTCAGGAAATCGACACCGCGCCCTGAGAGCTGCTCCCGGGCGTAGGTGTAGAAATCGAGGCCGCGAATGACCTTATAGTGATAGTCGCCCAGTTCCAACGCCCGGTCGAGGTTCTGTCCCACCACGCGCAGTTTCCCCCAGGAATGACTGACTACCGGGTCGAAAAGCGTGCGTCGATTGGTCCAGAAACCCCAGGTGCGGTCATTGCGCGTCTTGGTGTCCTGGTCGACGATCAAAATCGACCGATCGCACAACCTGCTGTGCACCATGTGCATGGCCAGGCTAAGCCCCGCCAAACCACCGCCGGCCATAATAACGTCATAGTCGGCTTGCATCGCGGCAGGATTTATAGCAGGTCTCTACGTAAGGCGTCGGCCCAGGCGCGGATGGCGTCCCAATCACGGTAGTCGCCCGCCTCGGCCTTCATCATGCGCATGATCATCTTCAGCGGCAACGCCAGCTCATTGTAGTCGAGCGCGCCGGCGAAGAGCCCCACGTTGACCGGCTCGACTTCGGGAAACTGCTCGCGCAGGGGATCGAGATACGCGTCAACCGTCTCGCAGTTTTCCTCTGTGGGGTCGTTCATCGTCAGGCAGACGACGAAGTAAGCCACCGGCACATCCACCAACCTGGCGCGGTGCTTCTCGACGAACTTCACCACCTCGCCGTACAGCTGCCCAGCGCGAATTCCGCTGCCCAGCACGACGGCATCGTAGCCGCCGACGTCCTGGATCTCCTTAACGTTGCGTACGTCCACTACGACGTCAGGATCCTGCAGCGTCGTCCCCACGGCCTCCGCAACCCCGCGGGTCGTGTTGGTGCGCGTCGCGTAAGCAATCAAGACCTTCTTCTCAGGCATAAACTACCTCCCCTTTAGGTTCCAGTGCATATGAGCAGGTGGGCGGTTATGAGCACCGCCCACCTCATTATATACGCTCGTGGTGAAGAAAAAGTCGCAAACCTCTTGACGCAGGTTGATTATTCATACTCGGTGAACCGGTTAAGGGGCCATCCGATGGAAGAACCGGTCTCTTCCGACGCGGGCGTCCCCTTGGCCCTGGTGGGCTGGGTGATAGCCAGACGCCGCGCGCTCTGACCGGCCAGGTGTGCGATGCGATGCATCAGACGCTCCGACAACGTCCGCACGTAGGTGCGGTCGGTCACGTTCCCACGTAACCACAAGGGCTCTCCTACCGTCATAGCGTAGGGACCGTCAAGATACCAGATCCCCTCCTCATCATGGCCCTGGACCCTGGTCTCCACCATCTTGATGCGCGAGCGGTCCAGATCAATGCCTATCGGCACCACGGGCACACCGGCCTCGAGAGCCAACCGCACGACGCCCGTGTGCGGCGCGCGAAAGCCACCTTCCAAGGGGCTAATCTGCCCCTCCGGAAACAATACCACCGTATGCCCCGTCTTGAGCAGCCACTTGGCGGTCTCATAAGCGATTCGCCCGTGCCCTTCGATCACGGGAACGTGTTCCATCAACCGGAGTGCTGTACCCAGCACGGAGACCTTAAAGAGCGTCTCGTCGATGAGAATTCGGGGATTCTCCGAAACGAGCGAGGCAACCAGGAAAGGATCGGTGGTGCTGGGATGATTAGGCGCCAGGATCTTCCCTCCCTCGGGAAGTGGTGCATTCCACTGGACGTCCATGCGAAACATCAAGCGGGCATAAGAATGGATCAATACCCGCATCAGACCAAAAACCGTCTCTCTTAACATCTTTCCTCCTTAACTGGCGTCTACTGAATTATAATGGATTTTTCCAGGGATTCTTTTGATGCAAGTTCTGGGATTTACTCATAGCCAGAACGCATAGATCTAGACCTCCAGTAGCCCATCCACTGTCATGATAAGATAAAGATATCAAAGGAAACTATCCGGGACCTAACATTAGGTTTGACCAGCACCTTAACAATCGCATAATTAGAAATCAGTCAGG
>CAZCPK010000474.1:0-2984 GCA_964500755.1 uncultured Anaerolineales bacterium | reverse complement strand
GACAGTACGGAGGATGAGACAAATAGAGTCGACGCAGCAGCGGCAAGGTACGCTAACATCTGTGCAGCATTCTGTCTGGACATCCGTGACTCCTTACTATGCTCAATTGACTGTCCCCGAAAACACTCGGGCCGATTGGGTACTTCTACTATAAAAATCAGGGCCGCCCGGTTGGGCGGCCCTCGTCTTCGCTTCTGGCGCGTTGTCCGATTCTGCCCAACCGCTAACGGTTCTTGTCCGCAAGGACAAGAATATTGCTAAGCAGAATAATGACAACGCAGGTATGGCTCATGGATCTATCAGTATCCTTTTATAACTGCATAGGTACGTCGATCAACCATTAAGATAAATTGTAAAAGATCTGAGCAGCGTTGTCAAGGACTATTTTGCAAAAGGTCAAAGAGTCGAATATAGTACTAAAGTCCTAGAATGCTCCGGGAATCCAACGGGTTCCTTGAATTTGGACGTTTGACAGTCCCTCAGGATACCTTACACTTGGCCTGAGAGAACGCAGGAGATGACCCATCCATGATCAAAAAACAGGTACCTTTTCTCACAGACCCGACGGGACAGGAGCACGTGCTGCGCGAGGACGTCACCACGATTGGTCGAGCGGTTGAAAACGACCTGGTGATTACCAGCAAGCGGATCTCCCGGGAACACGCACAGGTCCGGCGCGACGGCTGGCGCATGATGTTGGAGGATCTCGGCAGCACCAACGGCACCTTCCTCAATGGGCAACGGGTGCTGACCCCCATCACCTTGCAAGATCAAGACCGAATCAAGATAGGCGACGTGGTTCTGATCTTCCGCGATCCTGACGTCACCTACCGCGACAGCCCGTTCCCGGAGCTGGAGGTGGACGTGGCTGCCGGGGTCGTGCGCGTCAATCGGGAGGTTGTCTCCCTTTCACCGAAAGAGTTCACCCTCCTGGCCCATCTCTACGAAAAGAGCGGCGAGGTCTGCTCCAAGGACGAGATCGGGGAGGCGGTCTGGCCCGAGTACGCGGGCGACGTCTACGATTACCAGATCGAGAATCTGATCCGGCGATTACGCGCCAAGATAGAGGAAGATCCCGGCGATCCCAAAATGCTCCTCACGCTGCGCGGCCTGGGCTACAAGTTATTGGTGCAGCGCTAACAGGCCATCTCGATAGCAAACTGATAGCCAACGGATAGGCAAGCACCACCGACACGAGGTAAAGTAGGGTCGGTGGTGAAATGACCAAGAAAAGAGATTTCGATAAGCGAGCGCTGGCAGACGTTATGTTGACCTTTTCCCTGGAAGGACAGACCCTCGGCAAATACCGCGTACTGGAACCGCTGGGGCGCGGCGGTATGGCCCGCGTCTATCGGGCGTACCATCCCCGGCTGGAACGATACGTGGCTATCAAAGTACTCCGCCCCGACCTCACCGACGACCCGACCTTTCAAGCGCGTTTTCAGCGAGAGGCCCGCGCCGTCGCCGCGCTGCGTCACCCCAACATCGTGCAGGTCTTCGACTTCGACGTTCAGGACGAGGTCAGCTACACGGTGATGGAGCTGCTGGAGGGGGATAGCCTCCAGACGCGCCTGGCCGACTACCGGGTTCGGGGCGCATGCCTGAGCTGGGGCGAGATCGCCCGCATCCTCTTCGACGTGCTCGACGGGCTCGACTACGCGCACGGCGAGGGTATGATCCACCGCGACATCAAACCGGGCAACATCCTCCTTACCAAGCGCGGCGAAGCCGTCATCGCCGACTTCGGCATCGCCCACATCGTCGGCGGGACGCGTCACACGGCATCTGGCGCGCTGATGGGCACCCTCGACTACATGGCGCCGGAGCAGGGCCTGGAGAACCGCAGCGACGCCCGCAGCGACATCTACTCACTGGGCATCGTCTGCTACGAGATGCTGACACAGCGGACGCCGTTCGCGGCCGATACCCCGCTCGCCGTCTTGATGAAACATCTGAACGATCCGCTGCCCCTGCCGCGTTCCCTCAATCCCGACATCCCCGAGCCGTACGAGCGCATCGTGCTGAAGGCGTTGGCCAAGGATCCCGAGGATCGCTACCAGAGCGCGGCCGAGATGGCCCAGGCGCTGGGCGAGGCCGTGGAGACGCTGGGCGTCGAGGTGCCCGCGCGCGTCAAAAAGGCCGTCGCCTTCACCACCCCCGACGCCCCTGCCGAATCGGTGGCAGTGCTCTCCGGCATCGAGCGTCATAGCACGAGCGCCGCCGCCGTCGCGCAGGACGAGACCGACGTCACGTTGAGCGAGCAGCTGCGCGCAGAGGCCGGCGCCGCCAATCCCACCGGGCGTCATAAAAAGAGCGTGGGACGGCTCGTCCTGATCTCCCTGGGCGGCATCGCCCTGGTCAACTTGATCATGCTCACGACGACCATGCTCTTCAACAGCTGGGGCGCCTTCACGCGCGGCTGGCCTGTGGAACTCTGGCTGGTGGGCGCCGGTCTGGCCTTCATCATGATGCGCACCGAGCGGATCTGGTTGATCGTTCCCCTGGGCATTCTGCTGGGTAACGCGGCCCTGATGACCTACTCGGCGCTTACGAACCTATGGGAACAGTGGAATTTTCTCTGGATTCTGGAGATCTGGACCGTCGGTGGCGCTGTGGCCGCCCCTTTTCTGATCCAACGCCTGGGCTGGGACAAGCAACGGGTCAGCCGGGTGCTGGGTGGCGCGCTGGCCGGGCTCAGCCTCTTGATCAGCCTCTTTCTCCCCCCGCTGGGCACGCTGCTGCAGTGGTTCGCGCCGTAATCTGCCCCTCAAGAGGGCCCCACTTCAACTTAACGTTAAAACGTTCCAACGTTGGAACGTTTTAACGTTTTTGGTTGATGAGGCGCAAACCCAAGGAGCCGCGCTTTACCAGTTGATGGCTTGCTGTTAGCCTCCGGATAGGCACACGTTCCCACCGTATGCTATCGTAACCTCTAGCTTCCCCCGATTTGGTGGACAGTTGATTAAGCAAACTACTGCTCCTGA
>CAZCPK010000473.1:0-3005 GCA_964500755.1 uncultured Anaerolineales bacterium | reverse complement strand
GGCTGCGAGGTCAACGGTGACTGCGACCGCTACACCGAGATCTGGAACCTGGTCTTTATCCAGTACAACAACCACGGCAACTACGAGCTGGAACCGCTGCCGGATCGTCACGTGGACACAGGGTTGGGCTTCGAACGGTTGGTCGCCATTCTACAGGGCGTAGATTCCAACTACCGCACGGACCTCTTCTGGCCCATCATCAAGGAGACGCAGCGGATGACCGGACAGAGTGACGCGGAGCGCGAGGCCAACCTCACGGCCTACCGGGTCATCGCCGACCACATCCGTGCCTGCACGTTCCTGATCGGCGACGGCGTTCTGCCCGCCAACGCCGGACGGGGCTACGTGCTGCGCATGGTGCTCCGGCGTGCTGTGCGTTTCGGGCGCAATCTGGGCTTCACTCAGCCCTTTATGGCACAACTCACCGACCTGCTCATCGCCAAAATGGGAGAGCAGTTCCCCGAGCTGCCCCAACGCGCCGACTTTATCAAGGCGACCATCACCAGCGAAGAGGAGCGCTTCCTCCGCACCCTGGATCAGGGGCTGGAGCGCCTGGACGAGATTATGGCGCAGCTCACGGAGCAGGGCCGGGAGATCATCCCCGGCGAGGACGCGTTCTTCCTCTACGACACGCTGGGGTTGCCCATCGAGGTGACGCGCGACATCGCCGAGGAACACGGCTTTGAGGTGGACGAGGCCGGCTACCAGGCCGCACTGGAGGAGCAACGCGCTCGCGGGCGCGCCGCCGGCGCCTTCGCGCAGGAGGCCGACGCGCACGCGCAGCTCTATCCCGAGCTGGCGGAGACCGTCGCCAGGCGCACTCCGCGAGGTGTGGACTACAATCCCTACGCTGGTATGGAGATTGAGGCCGAGGTCATCGGCCTGCTCAGCGACGACGCCGTCGTGGAGACGGCCCAGACCGGGGAGCGTGTCGAGGTGGTGCTCGACCGCACCAACTTCTACGTCGAATCCGGCGGACAGGTCGACGACGTGGGTCAGCTGCGTGGCCCCGATTGGACCGTGACGGTCGAGGAGATGCGCGAGCCTATCCCGGGACTCGTCGTGCACGTCGGCAAAGTCACCGACGGATCCCCGAAGGTGGGCGATCAGGCGAAGGCAAAGGTGGACGCCGAGCGCCGCTGGGACATCCAGCGCAACCACACGGCCACCCACCTGCTCCACCGGGCACTGCGGGAGACGCTGGGCAGCCACGTCGCCCAGGCCGGCTCGCTCGTGGCGCCCGAGCGGCTGCGCTTCGACTTCAATCACGACAAGCCGCTGCGCCCGGAAGAGCGCGCCGCAATCGAGCGCCGGGTCAATCGCGCCATTCTCGCCAATTACCCGGTCGTAGATCGGCGGGAGAGCTACCGGGAGGCGTTGGAGCAGGGCGTTATCGCGCTCTTCGGCGAGAAATACGGCGACGTCGTGCGCGTCCTGCGCATCGGCGACGCCGACGCGCCCTTCAGTCAGGAGCTCTGCGGCGGCACCCACGTCAACCGCACCGGCGACATCGGCAGCCTGCTCATCGTCTCCGAAGGGGGTATCGGCGCGGGCGTGCGTCGCATCGAGGCCGTGACGGGGCGCGGCGCCCTGGAGACGGTCCAACAGCTGCGCCGGCGTCAGGAGAAGACGGCCGCCGTGCTGGAAACGACGCCCCAGGGGCTGGCGGAGCGCGTGGTACGCCTCCTCGACGAGGTACGCGAAGCTCACCGGGAGATCGACCGGCTCAACCGTAAGCTCGCGCGCGAGAGCTTCCAGACGCTCCTGGACGACACCATCGAGGTTAACGGCGTCTCAGTGCTGACGGCCCGCGTCGACGCACCTGACGTCGACACCATGCGGGAGATGGCCGACTGGTTCCGTGATAAGATGGGCGACAGCGTCGTCGTGCTGGGCACGGTGATCAAGGAGCAGCCCCGGCTGATTGCCGCAACGACAAAGGCCATGACGAAGCGTGGCGTCCACGCGGGCAACCTGATCCGGCAAGTCGCCAAGATCGTCGAGGGCGGCGGCGGCGGGCGTCCAGATATGGCGCAGGCCGGCGGTAGCAACCCCGAGCGGCTCCCCGAAGCATTAGCCCAGGTCCCGACATTGCTCAAGGAGATGCTCAAATGAACCGTCAAGATCGCGACTGGTGGCGAGAAACGCGATCCCAACTCAAGAAGAAAAGTGCGGCATTCACCGCAGAGGAAGAGGAGACCTACCAACTGGCCCAGCTGAAGCGGGCGGCGCGCCGTGTGGCAGCGCTGGCCTCTCACTGCGAACGGTGTCGGGCGTACCAGCAGGAAATCACGCGCCTGACGGAGGAGCTCCACCACCTACCCGAATCGAAGGCGCAGCGGTTGCACCAGCTGGAGACGCTGCAGTCGCTCACGCGGCACCTGCGCAAGACGCATAAGCTGGTCACCAAACGCCACCTCGTCATCCGAAGTCTAAACTACGGCGCCCTATTGGGCATGGGCGCCGGACTGGGCCTGGACCTTTTTATCTTCCAGAATGGCGTCGCCCTGGCGCTGGGTATGTTTTTCGGCTTGACCCTGGGCTTTGTGCTTGGGCGCCGACAGGCAAAACAAGCAGAGAAAGATGGGCGACTGCTCTGACGACGACAGTAGAAACTCAGCTCTACTGAAAGAACCGACTTCTTCACCACCAAGACACAGCGGGCGCGGAGATTTTCATGGTCAATGCAAAAAAATCTACCGTTGCGCGCTAAAAATCAAAAAGTAATTTTCTACCTCTCTACTTGCTGAAATTACGGCATAAGGTGTAACGTACCGGGCTCAATCCTAACCGTAATTTTAGCTACCTATCACTTTGGGGCAAAGGCTTGTCTGTTACGAGATGCAATGGGTGCATACTTCTCGAAAGCGCCATATCTCACATAATGTTATGTAGAGGTTCGTAGTGAGCGACGTAGCCCTTGGGCGGAGTCGCGACGAAGATGCGTTATAACGCCCCCTCCGCTACACTTGCCCTGTGGGGCAACCCTTGGGCATTGGCCCCAG
>CAZCPK010000472.1:0-3007 GCA_964500755.1 uncultured Anaerolineales bacterium | reverse complement strand
TCTCGGCGTTCTCTGTGATCTCTGCGGTAAACAGGCTTTTTTCAGCAGAGTCAACTTTTGAAGTCAGGGTTTTAGGTGCAATACCCCCGCACTTATCCGGCCACCGCGAACGAAAACCTGGTCCGTAGTGCACGAGAGAAATTCCGAGCGTCCCCAGTTGCGTTGCACCCAAGTGTGGCCCTGATGAGGTCGTGCCCGATCCAGTGATTTGGTGGAGCGTATCCCTTGGCTCGTTACGTGGGAACTCCGTGTATCCCTTATTATATTTGATTATGGTCTAATTAACAAGGGATGGAGTCGCAGCTCCTCCGTCTTTTTGTTTGATATTGGTTTGCGATCCGGTCGGTGAGACGAGCGGTTTACCTTGCTATCAGGGGAAGATAGAGGTGCGCTGACCAGGGGACGCTTTCGCGGGCGAAGTTGAGCGCCGGATCTCCCATAAAGTGGTAGGTGCTGATCAGATGCTCTCCGGTACGTCCGGAAAGGGTGAGGACGGATAATAATGCCGCAACTCCCATCTCGTCCACGTTGTCCTGGAAGATAGAACGGTAGAGTGCCTTGTGCAGGTCGTTCTGGTCCGCGTTGAGACCGCCGCCGCTGTTGCCCCAGGCAGCGATGGCGCCGCCGTGAGACAGGCGCAGCGTCGCTTCGTCCAGCCCGGTTAGGTTAGGATCGGGATGGGAGAAGTTCCCGGTGTAGCAGGACAGGCTCATGAGGAAGGGCAGGCGCCGCCCGTTACTCAGCGCAGGTAAGTCTTGGGTATGAAAAAGTCGCCCGGGTTCCCACTGGTTCCAAGAACTGTGGCCGATCCAGCTGACGACGCCGGCGCCCCGATTCCATCCGGTGAACAGCCTCGCGCGCTCGTCAGTGAGTTCACCGCCGGCGGGGCACGTGATCGTGGTGACGGTGTGGGTGAGGGGCGCCAGCGCTGCCACGCGCGCCGCTGAATCCGGGAAGTCGCCGGCCTCGTCGGGGTTGTCGACGACGAAGAGGTGGCGCCGGTTCCAATCGCCCGGAAAGGGGTTGGTTTCGTAGGCGATGATTTTATCCACCATGATCGTCAGGGACGCGACGTCGTAAGCCGGCAGCCGACCCACGGCGAGATCCGGCAGGCGGTCGTCGCCGTCGACGGCGGCGTAGTGGCTGTCCGCGGGCACTTCGTTCAACTTGGGATCAACGGGCGCCAGGTAGGGCGGCAGGATCGTGGGACTTCCGGCGCCCAGGTGGTCCAGGGGGTCCCAGGTGCCGTCGCCGACCAATAGGAGATAGGCTGGGCGGGGCGACCAGGTCGCGTAGGCGTGAGCGACGAAGGCGCGAATGGCCTCCGGGTCCATGCGCCCGTCGCCGTAGGCGGCGTAGATGCCCGAGAGCGGCGCGGCGAAGGGCGTCAGGCCCCGTTCCGCCCGGTGGGTCAGCAGTGGTTCCAGCGCGGGGAGCCAGGCTTCGGGAGCGACGACGAGGTAATCGGCGCCGGTGGGCTCCTCCAGCGTGGGGACCGGGGTGAGCGTTCCCACGGGCATGATCCGCTCCCGGTTGGCGGCGAGGTAGGTGCGCGGTCCCGACGTTGCGTCGCCGACGTGCAGGCCCTCGGTGTCGACGGGGCAGTCCGTGAGGGCCGCGGGGTGCTCCGGTTCGGTGACGTCGTAGACGCGGGCCGTGGCGTCAAAGCCGCCGAGGACGTAGTCGCCCGGCGCCGCCTCACCGGTGAAACGCAGCGCGCCCGTGGTCGTCGCTGCGCTGGGATAGCGGAGTGTTAGCGCGTCGACCCAGATGCTCTCGACCAAACCCTCGGCGACGAGCGTCAGCGTGACGTGGTTGGCGCCGCTCTGCAAGATCCCCGCCGGTACCGTCAGCGTCGCCGTGTACGGGAGTCTGTTGGCCCACGTCAGCGCGCCGATCGCCTGCCCGTTGAAGGCGACGTCGACGCGATGGTCGGCAGCGGCGTCGCCGTGGAGCCAGAGCGTCAACGCACTGTCGCCCGTTGGGGTCGGCGTCTGCAACGTCAGCGGATAGTCCGCGCTCTGCGGACAGACGTCGCTTTCCGGGCGCATGCAGCGCCAGAACCAGGGGAGCCCGTCGTAGGGACCCAGGTAGCGCGAGTCGTAGTGGTGGTCCGGGGCAGCAGCGGCTGTGGCCCAGGCCGTCCCGGTGGGATTGTCGGCGGCGCAGGCGTGTGCGGTCATGCGCAGGCCCGGCGTCGTCTCGTAGCTTACGTAATAGACCTCGTGGTCGGCCCAGCGCGTCGCTTGTGGATCGGCGTAGAAATAATAGCGCTGCTCCGAGGCGCTCCACTGCAACGCGATTTCGGCGCCGGTCGCGGGCCGGGTGAGGTGCACGCGGCTCGGATCGGCGCCGTCGGTCACCACGCCGGCGGCCTGCAGCGTCTCCCAGGCCAGGGTATAGAGTCCCGTTTCGCGTAGCGAAAAGCGCCAGCGCAGCGCCGTCGTCTGCGCAGGCCTCACAAGACGGGCGGCGGGAATAGGGACGACGGCGTCCGGGTTGAGGACCAGCCCCCGGAGGCCGTTCAGCAGCGGATCCCGGCGCTGCTGCTCGGATAGGGTGAGCGATGGGACGGCGTGGGAAAAGGTCAGGGTGATCTCGACCTGGGGGACGACGCTGAGTCGCCGCTCTGACGGGTGGTAGCGGAAGGGGGTATAGGTCAGGCGCGCCAGGCGCACGCCGCGCACCGTGCCCACCTCGGTCAACGTGACGACGTCCGGGGGAGGTCTATCGTCGTTCACGGGCGCCGGAGGAGCGTCTACGCGGTCTGCGCTGAACGGGGCGGCAGCGTTTCGCTGCAGGGGCAGCGGTGCAGTGCGCAACGGCGCTCGGAGTGCGCGCGTCAAGGGTGGGGCGCTTGCGACGGTCAGCGCGACGCCGCCGGTGGGCGGCAGGGCGATGAGCGTGGAGGTGTAGGGCAGCTGCGGCGTCCCCGGCCGAGAGGTGCGGGGCCAACCGGATACCTGGGGCGATATTGAGATGTGTCCGTCTTCGTGCGCGGCTTGCA
>CAZCPK010000471.1:0-3013 GCA_964500755.1 uncultured Anaerolineales bacterium | reverse complement strand
AGGAGATCTCCTACATCCACGCCGAGGGCTACCCGGCCGGCGAGATGAAGCACGGCCCCATCGCGCTGATCGATAGGATGATGCCCGTGGTCGCCGTGGCGACGCGCGACACCGTCTACGAGAAGATGGTCAGCCAGATCGAACAGGTCAAGGCGCGGGGCGGCGTCGTCATCGCCCTGGTCCAGGAGGACGATGCCGAGGCAGCTGCCAAGGCCGATTACGTGCTACCCGTACCGGGCACCCTCCCCTTTCTGGCACCGGTGCTCAACGTCGTACCGCTGCAGTGGCTGGCCTATGCCATCGGCGTGCGGCGCGGCGCGGACGTCGATCAACCCCGCAACCTCGCCAAATCGGTGACGGTGGAATGACGGCGGAGCTTATGTATGATGGAGAGGAGACGCAGATGCCCTGGCTGGCGCTGTTCGGTCTGCTGGTGGCGGTCGGTGCGCACGTAGCGCATGCGGCGGCGATCCGGCGGGCACGCCGCCGCCACCGCACCATGCTCGGCGACGTGGAGCCGCTGGACTCCCCTGGTGATCACCCACATCCTACCACAGAGAAAAAAAGCGGACTTGTCTCTGTGTGCTCAGCGCTCTCAGCGGTAAGAAGATGATGCATTCGGTAATAGCAACCAGACTTAAAGGCAATCATCAGCCGTCGTGAATTGAAGTTGACGACACCTTGCTCTATACTGGAATGGAAACGCCGTTGCGACCTAGCCAAGCGGAGGGCAAGATGCCTGATCAAGCGCAGCACCTGGACGCGGCGACTATCATGTTAGACTTCGCCGACCGGACCGGACTGACGGCGGACCGAGCACCCCAGCGCTACCTCTGGACGGACGCCTTCGCGGTCTGCAACTACCTGACGCTCCACGAGCGGACCGGCGAGGCGCGGTTTCTGTCGCTGGCCCGCGATCTCGTCGCCCAGGTCCACCGGGTGCTGGGCCGCCACCGCCCCGACGATCCCCGCAGCGGCTGGATCAGCGACCTCGGCGAGGAGGCGGGCGCGCTTCACCCTACCCGGGGCGGCTTGCGGATCGGGAAGCCCCGCCCCGAGCGAGCGCCGAGGGAGCCCTACGCACCGCGCGCGGAATGGGACCGCGACGGACAGTACTACCACTATCTCACCAAGTGGATGGTCGCGCTGCAGCGCATCGGTCAGGTGACGGATGACTCCGTGTATCATCGCTGGGCTGTCGAGCTGGCGCAGGCCGCGCACGCCGCCTTCGTCTACACGACGGGCGCCGGGCACCGGCGGATGGTTTGGAAGATGAGCATCGACCTCAGCCGCCCCCTGGTCGACTCCATGGGCCAGCACGATCCGCTCGACGGGCTCGTCACCTGCTGCGAGGTACAATCGCGGGCGCCGGGCGCACCACTCGAAGCGGAGATCGCGGAGCTGGTCGAGATCTGCCGGGGCCAGCGTTGGGCGACCCAGGACGCCCTGGGCATCGGCGGGCTGCTGACCGACACCTACCGCGCCGCCCGGCTCCTCATCCACGACGCATTTCCCCCGAACAAACTGTTACCCACGCTGCTGAAGGAGTCGCTGGTGAGTCTATCGGCCTACGCACAGAAAGATCCCCTCCGGCGCCCGACCGTCTACCGCCTCGCGTTCCGCGAGTTGGGGCTCGCCATCGGCCTGCACGCTCTGGAGAGACTGACGACGTTACGCGAGCGACAACCGGTGGTCCTTGCCAAACTCCCTCCCGCCGAGATTGAGGCACTGCGCGCCTATCTGCCACTCCGCGACGAGATCAAAGCCTTCTGGCTACAACCCGAACCTCGACAGAGCCGCAATTGGGTCGACCACCGGGAGATCAACGCCGTGATGCTGGCGACCACGCTCGCCCCGGAGGGCTATCTCGGCAGCTAAGCCCCCCCGCGCGACCGTTCTGATATACAATGTAAATGGATCTGGCCCATCTCAAAAATTCTCACTCTACAAGGAGACAAAGGATGAACGAGGAAGAACACTGGAGCGATCAATTGAATGACGTGGAGGACATGGGCGAATCGACGGCTGAGGGCTTCTCCCGTTCGAAGGGCGTTCCAGGCGGCGAGCTCTTCGGGCCGGCCGAGGCGGGTCCCAGCTACAGCTGTACAAGCCACGGCAACTTCTCGGCCCGGGACGTCCGCTGGAAACAAGACGGCAAGGCCTATTGTCCAGTCTGTGGTGAACCCGTGGATCTTTTTGTCTGAGCGAGGTCCGTCATGCTGAACACCTTTCTGGAAAAAGCCGAGGGCCTACTCAACCGGTACTTCGTCGTGGCCTACTGGTTGCCGACCTTTATCGCGCTGGTGCTGGCGCTGATGCCCCGTGTCTACGTCTGGGGATTGGACGATACGCTGGCGTGGTGGGCCGGGCTGACCAGCGGCGGCGACGCCAGCGGACAGCTCTGGACCCTGTTGCTCGTCCTCCTCGCCGTCACCCTGCTCGCCTATCTGCTCCAGACGTTTACCCGCCCCATCATCCAGTTCTTCGAGGGCTATAAGTTCTGGATCCCCCCGCTGCGGCGGCAGAAGATCAAACGCCATCTCGCGCAACTGAAGACGCTTAAGAAGCAGTTAACCTCAGAACAAGCGTCCACAGCGGAGCGCGCACAAGCCCAGGATAAGATTTTCCACCACTATCCATCCCGCCAGGATCAGCTGCTGCCGACCCGTCTGGGCAACACGCTCAAGGCGGCCGAGTCCTACGGGAAAGCGACCTACAAGCTCGACCTGCCCTTCTGGTGGCCCCGGCTCTGGTCGCTGTTACCGGACAAGGAACAGGGCTACGTCCAGGACACGCTGACGGGGATGGTCACCTTACTAAACCTCACGCTGTTGTTCTTCTACGTAGGGATCGACGACGCCGTCTATCTGCTGCGTTGTGCGCCGGGCCTGAGAAAACTCTGGGCCCTCGCCGTCGTGGCGCTCGGCTGGGGGCTGGCCTGGCTCTGTTACAATGGCGCCGTCGAGCAAGCGCGCAGCTACGGCCAACGGTTACGGTCCGCCGTCGACCTCTA
>CAZCPK010000470.1:0-3042 GCA_964500755.1 uncultured Anaerolineales bacterium | reverse complement strand
CTGGATAGCCTGTTGTTGGCCTACGACGGCAGCCCCAAGGCCGGTGAGGCGCTCTTTATCGCCGGGCACCTGAGCGAGCGGTGGGACGTGCCGCTGGTCGTCGTCACCGCCACCGAGAACGGTAGCCAGGAGACGGGCGTGCTGGAGGACGCCCTCGACTACCTGACGCAGGTGGGCGTCGAGGCCACCGGCGTTTCGCTCCAGGACACGGCGGGCGAGGCCATCCTGCGCGCCGCCGCGGCCTATGAGAGCAACCTTATCATCATGGGCAGTTACGGCTTCAACCCCCTGCTGGAGGTGCTGCTGAGCAGCGCCGTCGACACGGTGCTGCGGAAGGCCCGGCAGCCCATCCTCATCTGTCGCTGAGCTTCGGAGACTGTCACGCTTGAAACCCTCCGAGGTTTCCAACACCTCGGAGGGTTTAGGCGATAACGGATTGCTTTTGCTCTTTGCGGGATTCGTTGACGCCTGGCTGGAATAGGGTAGCGGCCTGGGCCGCGGTGGGTGCGGGGGACGCCTGCGTTCACTTTATGTTTCTTGATTGTGCCAGAAGAGCCTTCCATCAGAGTCCCTAAATCGCCACCTCCAGGGCTCTCTGGGGACGCTATGCCTGCTCAGTGTTCTTGGTCCCCCTGATTTTTCCGCTGTGGAACGAGGTGCGCGATGTCGACTCTAAAGGCGACAGGTAGCCGGAACGGTTCTCGTTCTTTACTACAGGATGCCCTTTGTGGTTATATTTGAGGTTTTTTGGGATTTCGCCGGATGCAAAGACAACGTTTGCCACGCGCTTTCTGTCACAATGCAGAAAAGGTCTGGCGAGCCCCACTAGCGTAGCCTACTGCACTCGTTTTAGGGGCACTCACTCCACGATCCGGCAAAGTCCCAGAGACCCAAATTGACAACGTTGCCCCTTGCTTTATAATCCTCGACGATGAAAAAAGATAATCACGTATCTGTCGTCGGACGTCGGGAATACCTTGCTCTGTTCTTCGTCCTGTTGTTGGCTGTCGTATTGCGTTTGGGATGGATCGGGAACAACTCCTTCGGCTTCGACGAGGCCCGCGTCAGCCGTATCGCGCTGCGCATGGCCCGCGGAGGCGAGTTCGCCACCCTGGGGATGCAATCTTCCAGTGGGGTCCCCAATTTCCCTGCCGCGCCCTGGCTCTTCGCGCTGCCTTTCGCGTTGACGCCCGACCCCTTGGCTGCCAATCTCTTTATCGGCTTTCTCAACGTCCTGGCTGTAGGGGGGCTGTGGTGGTTGGGACGGGAGCGCTTTGGCCCCTGGAGCGGGATCGGTGCGGCGCTGCTGCTTGCCACAGCGCCCTATGCCGTTTTCTATTCGCGGAGCATCTGGTCGCAGAATTTTCTGGTGCCGTCCGCCGTCCTCTGGGCCGTCACCGGTGCCTGGGGCGTCAGCCGGCGCCGCGGCAGCGATGTAGCTCTACTGCTGCACGCTTTCCTGGTAGGGTTTATTCCTCAGATCCATTTTGCCGGTGCGGCGTTGCTCCTGGGATCGCTGTGGTTGGGCCTCTGCTATCGCCTCTGGCGTCGTTGGCGTTCCCTGCTATTCGGGGGCTTGCTCGCCGCTCTCACGACCTTGCCCACACTCTTTACGCTCTGGCGCGACGACACGGGAACGCAAAGAGTGTTCCATAGGATTCTGGGACGTGAGGGGACGTACCAGCTCCAGGTCTTTCGAGATCTGGTGGATTTGGCCCTGGCGCGGGGCTGGGAGCGCCTTTGGCTCAGGGATACCTGGGTCTGGCCCCCAACCTTGCAACACGCCGCCGATGCACTCTCTCTGCTTCTGGGCTTGGGACTTATCGTCGGCGCTTTGGTGGCACTCTGGGATCTCGGCAAGAGATTGCTCCGCTGGTGGCGGGCTAAGGAAGCGCCGGCTGAAACGCCTCGCGTTGCTTTGACGCTTTTACTACCCGTCTGGGCTATCGCCGCACCGCTCTTCTTCTTTCGTTTCAAGACCCACGCTTATATCCACTATCAATTGACCTCGCTGCCGGCGCTTTTTCTGCTCATCGCCGGAAGTTTTTCCCGGTTGCCGCGCCACCGCCGTGCGTGGCAGGGCGGTGTCCTGCTGTTGGCTGCCGGCCTGCACTGTCTCCTTGTGGGCCGGACACTTTCCCTCGTCTCCGAGCGTCTGGTGTCCGGAGGGATGGGGACGCCTTTGGCTTATCCTCGCGCTGCCGTGGCGACGCTCAAAGAGGAAGGATATCCGATTGTGGTGCACGCCGCAGGCGCCGAGGTTGAATACCAGGGGGATGCTGCCATCTACGACGTTTTACTCTGGGGATATCCACACCAGATCGTGGATGCGCGGGCGGGGTTACTCGTACCCGCGCATCCGGCGCACCTTTTTTTCACCTATGAATCCCTGCCGGCGTGGGAAATCGCTCGGGCCTTGGGCGGGGAGGCGACGGAACGGGTGTTCCCGCGTCGTGCAAATGAACCTCCTTACGTGGCGCTCACGACCTCCGGAGCCCTTCGGTCGACGGACTTCGTTTCCGCAGGCCCCTTCAATTTGGCGAATGGCGCGCGGCTCGTCGGTTGGCGTACGGAAACGTTGTCGGACGGAAGACTGCGCCTGTTGATCTGGTGGGAGATTGAGGGCTCTGCAGGGGACGTCCTCTACCAACAGTTTCATCATCTTTATTTGCAGGGTGAGACCGAGCCGGCGCAGATAAAGGACGTCACGACGCCGTCTTCTGTCTGGCAATCCGGCGATACGCTCATCACCTGGGTCGATTTTGACCCGCCCGGCGGTTCCCCCGAACGCGTCGACGTGGGCATGTACGAATGGCCCAGCCTGCAGCGCAGTCCTGTCCTCGATCGTGACGGGGATCCGTGGGCACCTATTTCGCTCTCCTGGAGCGATTGAAGCGGCTTCAAGAGATGGGTGATGCCGCACTCGGTTTCGTAGAGAGGGTTTTCGAAGGGAGTCGACGAGCGAAAAGGGCTTCGCTGCCTCACAACGCCCGTAGGCGAGAGCAAGGCAAACGAAGCGGGGGTTGACGACGTGGCCAAACG
>CAZCPK010000469.1:0-3059 GCA_964500755.1 uncultured Anaerolineales bacterium | reverse complement strand
GTCCAGGCGACCGGCGGCGACTCAGCTTTGAGCAGGTCGGCCGGTGGCCGCCACGAAGCTTCCACTTTATAGAGCTGAATATCCGCTGCCCACTGGGCGGCGCGCTCGGCGGCCCGGGCCTGGGCGTCGATGAGCGAAGTGGGCGGCGCCAAGCCGTTCCACGTGGTTTTGTGATAGCCTGGCTCGGCCGCCGGGGCGGTCATGGCCTCTTGACTGACCCGCCAGAGTAGGAAGGCGCCCAGTAGAAGCATTGCCGCCAGAAAAACTACTATGAGTAGCCCCCCGCGCTGTTTCATTGTCTTGCTCCTCGCATAACTAACGGCAGATAGATGAATTTCTGAACCTTGGGAAGGGGCCCGCTGCGGTAATGGATGTCGTAATTGCTCTTGAAGTTATCGCCTCCCATGTGTTCCTCCCAGGCGATATGTAGCTTGCCCGCGTCGTCTATTGCCATAGCGGGAAAGAGGGACAGTCGATTCGGCGTCTCCGATACGTTGGTCACAATATCACTCCAGGTCTTGCCGCCATTCTTGCTGCAGTTGAGATAGATTTCTTCCTCGCCGGTCTCTCCAATGGGGGCGCGGTAGCCGTGCCACGCGACGCAGATGTTATCGTCCCACGTCGCCATGGAAATCGTCGACCAGGTGGGGCGATAGCTGTTCACCTGCACCGGATCTTGGTCCAGCCTGACGGCATCTTGGCCCAGCGCCGGGTGCCAGGCGTCATTTTCCCGGCGGCGATAATTGACGTACTGTCCGACATCTTCCTCAACCCAGGTTACGTGGGCACGGTTGCTTGAGTCCACCGTTACTTTGGGTCTTACAGCTTTCTGCCCAGGAACAGAAAGTCGTTCTACCTCACCCCAGCTGAAAGTTTGTTGGGCCTCCTGCCAGATTCCCGATATATGCCAGATGCTGTGACTCTGATACTTATTCGTCTGTTCCCAAACTACGTGGATCTCGTCGCCAGCCAGGGCGGCATGTGGATACCAGATCCCGCCGGAAGGAGGTTGGGCGTGGGCGTGAGTGATGACCATTGTCGGTGAGAGCCAGGCTTCCGCCCCTGCAGGACGACACATGTAATAAAGGTTGGCCTGCGTGGAGGTCTCGTGGGTTTCAGAAGAAGCGATCAGTAGATGGTCCCCCGTGTTGTTTGACAGTAGTCGGGGCGCGGTATATCCGTAGACAGGGTCCATGAGTATCTTTGCCCCTTCCCCTGCATTCTCATCTTGCTGCAGTAAGCGGCCCACCGGACTCTGAGGATCGTAATAGTCACCCTGCACCCACGCGACCCGCAATTCGTCACCGGCATATACTGTGCTGGGCGACCACGCATCCTCTTCACCCGTTAAGGTAAGGGGTGGGGTGGTGGTGAGTGGGATTGTTGTGCCAACGGCTCGAAAAATCCCCCTATCATCTTGCTTGCCTACTCCAGACCAAATAACCGCGATTTTATCTTGCTCAAGCGTGATGGCTGGTTGGCGTGTGTCTCCACTGTTCGAAAGATTCAGTGAGTTGGAGACGCCAGCCGTCTGGCCCCATCCTTCATCTGATGCATAGATAACCACGAACGTCAAGGCCAGCAAGGCGCTTGCGATGATCAAAGAAACGTTGCGCCACTTTAACTTCATGATATGAAATACCCTCTATTCTTTAGTTGTGTTAATTCGCGCTGGAGAGACTGATATCCACCACATCCCGTACCTCTCCAGAGGATAGGGCGGTTACAGTGGTCTGCCCGTAATAGAGATCGTCAGCCATGCGCATCTGTCCGGTCACCGTGTAATCTCCGGGGGGTAACTCGGCCTCATAGTATCCGTCCACATCCTGCCCTTCCTCATTCTCGATGGTCTGCGATTGCCCAGACCAGATGAGACGGCCATCCTGATCGTAAATGTAGATGTTGACGAGGCTTTGTCCTACGCCGTCGATGAGTGTCACGCCGGTAATCATTCCCGGATCGCCCGGTGGGACGTCCGGCGTGGGCGTCGGGGTGGGTTCCGGATTCTTCTCCGTAAGCGTCACCGTCAACGGCGTGCTGTAGTTGTTGCTCTCGTCGTACTCCTGGATCTGATCCCAGGTGTCGACCAGCGCCACGATCTCGTGGGTGCCGGTGACCGGGAAGCCGTCGCCGATCCACATGGTGAAGCTGATGGTGCCGCCGGCTGCGAGGCCGTTGACCGCGATGTAGTCGTCGCTCCGCGTCGTCAGGGGATCCGGCGTCGCGCCCTGGTCGCCGAAGAGATCGACCCAGAAGAGCGAGGGCACGTTGGCCCCACCCTGGTTGGTGACGCCGACCTCCACGTCGATCTTCTCGTAGGTGCCCAGCGGCGGCTCGCTCAGCAGCGCGAGCCCGGAGACGATCAGGTCGGGCGCGTCGCAGGGGCTCTGCACGGTAGCAGTTTCTTCATACTGGGTCCGAACGGGATTTTTATAGGCCTTTAGCCGCACTTCATTTTCGCCGGAATTCAGGGTCACCTCTAGCGTTTCCACGAAGTCGCTGGCGATGGGGATCTCTTTGACCTCATTTCCGTTCCACGAAAGAGTCATCTTTGTGATGTTGTCGGTGCTTAGCCCGTTGCCCGTCACCGTGATGACCAGCGTCTCTGCGATGGCGCCACACGTCGGCGCTGCGGAAAATGCCCCCAGCGGCTCCTCGGTGGGCGTCGCCGTGGGCGTAGCTGTCGGCGTGCCGCCCTCGACTACGGCCATATCCTGTTGCCCGTAGCCCTCCACGACGATCGTCTGCCCGCCCTCCAGCGTTGGCAGATCGGCGAAGGTGAAGTTGCCGTCGGCGGGGACAATCAGCGAGACCTGGTAGCCGGTCTGGACGATGCGCAGCGTCAAATGCTGCCCGGCCTGGGCCGTGCCGCTGACCTGCGTCTCGCCCGCCTGTGGCAGGGGCGTGATCTTCAGAGGAAGCGGCGTGGGGGTCGGCGGCGGTGTCTCGGTGGCGGTGGGTGTCTCCGTCGGCGTCGGCGTCTCCGTCGAGTCCGGCGGCGGCTCCGTCGGGGTGTTCGTGGGCGTGTTGGTGGCGGTCGGGGTGGGGGTGTCTGTCAC
>CAZCPK010000468.1:0-3068 GCA_964500755.1 uncultured Anaerolineales bacterium | reverse complement strand
TTTTGTCAAGGATTTTCTTGTAAATTATCAAGGTTATATTTTTTTCCCGATCGACTGCACTTCACTTTCTATTTCAAGGCGCGACGTGGCTACGCACAGGCGGTCCCTGGAAGAAAAAAGAGCCGATCGGTGAAAAATAACCACCGATCGGCCCAATAACGGATCAACGAGTGCTCTAGCGCCCGAGTAGGGAGAGGATCCCGGCGCCTCCCAACGCACCACCCAACCCGATCATTCCCAAGAGCGCCCCAAGCGCCAGCGTCACCAGCCAGCCCACCAGGACCGTGGCGATGGTGCTGCCGTCGTCCAGGTCGAGCCCTTCTTTGATAGCGATGTAGCTGGCGACGAGCGCCCAGATGCCGCCGACGATGCCGCCGATGCAGGGAATGATCTGCAGGATGCGCGGCGCCGACGCGAAGCCGATCACGCGCAGCATCTCACCCAGATCGGCCTGTCCCTTGAAGAGTTTGGTCCCCACAAAAAAGGTGATAATCGACCAGATGGCCCAGTTGACAAAGGCCAGAACGAAGGCGCCGATCACGCTCAAGAGCAGGCTCCCGATAGCCGATCCATCCCCCTGGATCAGCGACAGCAGATTCGTCAAGACGCTGCCAATCGCGGCACTGACGGCCACAATTGCAACGACCATCGCCGCCTGAGACGTGGCGGATTCATCGTGCTCAATCTCCGCAAACACCTGTTTATCTAAACGGAAAACTCCCATGATGCGCTGCAGCAACATATCTATCCCCCTTTTAATGTAAGTGATTGGGTGAACTCGACGCTCTCGACAGACTAACTTATGGAGCAGGGTTCTATCCCCTAAAAGCCAGCCCATCTGAGACGAACTAATTATATTATATATAGAAATCGCTGATTTTGCACATCGGGATAGCCCCGCGGTCACGGTCTGTACTTGTAGTTACACGAGTCTCCTTTATAATCCCAACACTGTTCTCTCATAGCAGCATCGTCGGTCCACTGGTGGAGTTTCCCTGTGGGGTCCCACACCAGCAAGAACAAAAATGAAGCAACGGATTGAGCGAATTTACCTGATTTTTCTCTACTCCGTATGGGATTTCGAAGCGAGTGGTCAGCGAGGACCCTCGCCAATGTCGCAGAACGTGCCTAGCCGCGCACGAGGCAAACGCAGCCGGGTTGATGACCTGGGTACGCGTTGCCAGGAGGCGCTGAGCCACCTTAGCAAGCCTTAGAACCGCTTCGTTTACTCCCTATCCGTTGACGATTTGATGATTTGACCAAGCGACCCATTGACTATTTTCAGAGGAGGTGAAAAATACGCCTGACTATTTGACTATTCCACTAGCTGATAGGCCTTCATTCTTTTATTACCGGGCCTATCTTTCACCCTTTTTGGGGAGGATTTATGCCTAACATAGCGATTATCACCGACACGGACGCCAGTTTGCCGCTGGAACTGGCGAAAGCGTACGGGATCTATCTGGTCCCGATCAATATCCACTTCAACGGCGAATGTCTGGAGTCCTGCGTGGACATCGACGACGCCGGGCTCGTGGCCCGCGTGGAGCAGTCGCAGCAGCTACCCACCACCTCGGCGCCCACGCCCGGCAAATTCGTGGAGACCTACCAGCAGGCCTTTGAGGACGGCGCCGACGAGGTGCTCTGCTTCTGCGTCAGCAGCGAGATCAGCGCGACGTACAGCATCGCCCAGACCGCCCGTCAGGGCCTGCCGGATCATCCCATCAGCGTTATTGACACCCGCAATATCTCCATGGGACAGGGGTTTATGGTGCTGGAGGCGGCCAAGGCCGTCCGCGCCGGCGCCTCTGGCGACGAGGCGATCGCCGCCGCCCAGGCAATCTACCCGCGCACCCACACCTACGCGGCCCTGGCGACGCTCAAATACCTGGCGATGAGCGGGCGCGTGGGCCGACTGGCAGCGGGCATGGCCAACTTGCTCAACATCCGTCCCATCCTAACGAGTCAAGATGGGAAACTGGAGATGCTGGAGAAGGTACGCACCCGGCGCAAGGCCTGGCAGCGCCTGATTGAGCGGATTACGCAATCCGTCGAAGGCTGCGACCTGGAACAGCTGGCCTTTATCCACGTCGACGCGCTGGAAGAGGCGCAACAACTCGAGCAGCTGCTGCGCGCCGCGATCAGCTGCCCGGATGACGTCATTATGGCGGACTTCACGCCGGGGCTCGCCGTCCACACGGGCGGGGGCCTGGTGGGTATCGTCGCCGTCACCAGCTGAATAGACGGGGAGGGAGACGACACATGCGCTATCGTTGGATCCTCTTTGACGCCGACGGCACACTCTTCGACTACGACCGCGCCGAGGAAATCGCGTTATCCCACGCCCTTGCGGCCTTCGACGTCCCCGCCACCCCTGACACCCACGCGCTCTACCGGGAGATCAACGCCGCCGCCTGGGCGGCCTTCGAGGCCGGTAAGTTGACGCAGGAGAAACTGCGCGTGCTGCGGTTCCGGCAACTGCTGGACGCGATCAACTCATCCGAGGATCCGGTGAAGTTCAGCGCTCAGTATCTAAAGCACCTGGGAGAGCAGGCTATCCTCATCGACGGGGCCACGGCGGTCTTACAGACCTTGGAACCTCACGTGCGCCTGGCGCTGATCACCAACGGCCTAGCCGACACGCAGCGCTCGCGGCTGGCGCGCACCCCCATCACCCGGCACTTCGCAGCCATCGTCATCTCCGAGGAGGTGGGCGCCGCCAAGCCGGATCCCCACATCTTCGACGTGGCCTTTAAGAGAATGCAACATCCGGCGAAGTCAGAAGTATTGATCGTCGGCGACAGCCTGAGCTCCGACATGCAGGGCGGCCTCGACTACGGCATCGACACCTGCTGGTTCAACCCCGCGCACCGCCCCCGCGTGCCCGCCCTCGACGTCACCTACGAGATCGACCGGCTCACGGATCTGCCGGCGCTATTGGCCCTGTAACCACACTCGACATCCGACCGCCGGAGGACCACCTTCGGCGGTCTTCTCTTATCAAAGAGGACTCTTTGTAACCGTTCAGACCCAGGGAGCATTGGACACAGATTCACACGGATTCCCAC
>CAZCPK010000467.1:0-3070 GCA_964500755.1 uncultured Anaerolineales bacterium | reverse complement strand
TCCAGGCCACGTCAACGAGGCCCTGCAAGACGTTGTAGATCAACAGCGCCGCTCCGACCGGCGCCACGACGCCCTGCCATACCGGCAACGGAGCGCGCATCCCGACGCGCCGGGTGAGAATCCAGCCTGCCATTCCCCGTATCCACAGCGCCAGAAGATACGCGAGGGGGAGACCCCAGGTGCCCAGGCGCGGGATCAGCAGCCAGAGGAAGGCCAGCTGCAGGAGATAACCGCCGACCAACAACCAGGATCGCAGGGCCGGGCGTCCCACGGCCACCAGACTCCGCTCGGCGCTCCAGGGCAGCCACTGGAACGCCCCCCAGATCAGGAAGCCATACAGCAGTTCCGGCGCGATCGCCACGCCGTTCCGCAGCAACGCGGCGAGCAGAGGCTCCCCCAACGCCGCCAACACTGCCAGAAAGAAGACACTGTACCAGAGACCGTACCGCACGCCCTGGGTCACGTAGTAACGCTTGAGCGACCCATAGTGCTGCGCATCACTCACCGCCAGCGTCGGGATCAGCGCGTCGTAGAGCGCCAGATTCAGCAGCTCATAAGCGATCGTCAGGGTAGCGATCAGGGAGAGATCGGCGGTGACGGCTTGATATCCAGGGAGCAGTCGCGGCAGCAAGGTGACCTGCGCCCAGGCCGCAGCCGGCATCATCAGGGAACCGAAGGCCAAACGCGCGCCAAACCCGAGGGTCGGCCCCACCACCGACGCGTCGAAGGCCGGCAACAGCAACCAGCGCAGGGAATATCCGGCGCGTTTGTAGAGCCAGAGGCCCAGGAGGAAGACCGCGACGCTGCTCAGCAGGCCCCCGGCGCCCAGACCAAGGACGCTCCCGACCATGGCGCCGATGCCCGGGCGCGTCGCGCCCCACCGACGCAGCGCGACGACCAGCGCCGTCTGGAAAAAGACCGTCGTGATCAGCGAGGCGCCGGTCAACAGCTGCTCGTAGTCGAAGCGCTGAAACGCACGGAAGAGCAGGCCGAAGAGCCGGAGGAAGCCGGGGAACTGGATCAACATCCGGGCGACGAAGTAAAAGGCGAGGTGCGCCAGGGCCGTGTAGGGCAGCACGCCCGCCGCCAGCCAGAGCATCAGCCCCAGCTGGACCGCACCGCTGAGAAACTGCCACCAGACGTAGAACTGGAAGTAGCGGTAGCCCTGTCGACGATCCTGCAGCCGGGCCAGGGCGAAGAAGCGCACCGCCGTCACGCCCAGCCCCAGATCCAACACGACCCAGAGCAGGCGCAACCAGCGCAGTACCTGATTCCAGAAATCAAGGGTCTGGGACTCGGGGATCAGCAGGCGCGGAAGAAAGACGACCTCATAAAAGAGTAACGGCAGCGCGAGGACAAGGCCCACGCCCAAGAGGAAAAACACCCCGGCCAAAGGACGATGAAAGCCCACCCTGGACCAGCCCGAAGGGGACGCCGCTTCAGATCTCCGGCGGCGAGCGGTCAACGGCGGCAAGAGCGTGGGACGCAGGTAAAGCGCGCGCCGCGCCAGATAGAAGGCGCCCAGCGCGCTACCCAGGACCACAAACCCGGCCAGGAAGAGGATGAGGCGCGCCTGTCCCTGCGGGACCGGGGCCCAGGGGTAGTCGCCGTAGGGCAGGATCCGCGTGGCGTTTCCCGCGCTGGCGACGAGATAGTAGACGAGATAGTCAAAATACGGCCACGTCGGCCATGCCGGATTGTGCTCGTCCGTCATCCAGATGCCGTAGAAGTACGAGAGGTACTGCTCGCCCCGACGTACGCGCTGAAGGAGCGGCTCGCCGTTCTGCGTCTCCACGATGGGAAGCAGCAAGTTGGGGTTGGAGATAACGGTGCGGGCTTGCACCTCAGGGGCGGAGGTCCAGGTGACGGCAGTCTGCAGGGACGTCGGCTCGCCCCCCACCACCACGGAACGCTCAGACGTCGACCGCGCAAAGCCGAACGTCCCTACGCCCAACAACGCCCGCAGGTCGTCGACGCCCGCCGGGAATTGCGGCCCCGAGAAGACGACCAGCCCCGCCTCCTCGTTGATGATCTGGCGACCGATACCCAGCAACTCGCCGCGTCCCAGGGGGGTGTCGTTGAGCACGTAGACGTCGGCCAGCTCGGGCCGGTCGACTAACCGCAGATAGGGCTGAGCCTCCTGGATGGCGCGCGCCACGGCGTCCTGGGGGCCGACGTAGTAGACGCCTACCCCGACCCGCGGCGACTGCGCCGAGATCACGACCGCCGCGCCCAGGGCGCTCACGATCACCACCGCTACCAGGATTCCCAGCCAGAAACGTCGCATGGGGGCCTTACTCAGCCGTCTCTTCGGAAGCCTCGCTTTCTTCGAGGGCCGGCGCCGGATCGGCTGCCTCCGGCGGCTCCAGCGGCGGGAGGTCTTCTACGCTTTCGAGACCGAACTGCTCCAGGAACTCGAACGTGGTGCGGTAGAGAATGGGGCGACCGACGGAATCGGCCCGTCCGGCCTCCTCGATCAACCCGGCGCCCAGCAGCGTCCGCAGCACGCTGCCCGAACTGACGCCGCGAATGGCCTCGATCTGCGGACGGGTGACGGGTTGTGCGTACGCGACGATGGCCAGCGCTTCCATGGCCGCCTGCGAGAGGCGCAGATCGATCTCCAGCCCCAGGAAGTTCTCCACGTGCGGCGCTGCGACCGGCGCGCTCACCAGCTGTACGCGACCATGTAACTGTTGCAGGCGCAGGCCGCCGTCGGCCAGCCGCTTCTTGAGCCGGGCCAGGGCGGCCTCACCCTCTTCCTCGGAGAGGCCGGCGGAGGAGAAGAGATCCGCAGGCGCCACCGGGTGCCGCGCCACGAAGAGCAGGGCCTCCAGCAGCGCCTCCGGAGAAAGTGTTCGCTCCTCCGTCTTCCGTTCCATTTCGCGTTCGCTCACGCGCTCCAGTCCTCTTCTTCCGACTCCTCAGAGGCTTCCTCGTCCGGCGTCGCCGGGAACTGCGGCGCGGCGTGTTCCTCGGAGGCGACGGGGGTAGCGGGTTGACTGCTGGCCGGCGGCGCCGTCTGTACCGGGGAAGACGTCGAGGGCTTGGCGCTCCGGGGTGCGGTCGCCAC
>CAZCPK010000466.1:0-3097 GCA_964500755.1 uncultured Anaerolineales bacterium | reverse complement strand
TTGCCCCGTACGACGTAGAAGAGCGTCGACTCGGCGTAGTCGAAGGGCGAGCCGACGTCCACCTCGCGGGCGTCCCAGGCTTCCAGGCGCTCGCGGAGATAGTCAAAGCTGCCGCCGATGCGCAGCGTCGCCGACGTCATGATCACGCTTGCTTTCTTATCGAAGAGCTGGGTGCGTACCAGCCCGCCAACTTCGCGGGGGACCGCGTGTAGGGAGAGCGGACCCTGGTTGTGGCCTTCCTCCAGCCAGTAGATGGCGTTGTCGATGGGCTCGACGATCAGGCGGTGCAGTTGGCTGTGGGTCTCCTGGAGCCGGCGCCCCACGGCGATCAGGCGCGAGCGGGGGATGTCGAGCTCCGGCAGATCCACCAGCGTCATATTCTCCAGCGTCCCGATCAGCTTGTCGGTCTGTTTGACGAGACCCGCAAAGTCATGGGCCACCGCATCCCACGTGATCTCCACCGAATCCCAGCCGGCCTGGCGGCGCAGGTTGTCCGTGATGCGGAGCCGCGTGCTGTAGCTGTTGTTCTTCTGATGCGTGTGCTCGTCCATCAGCATCGCCAGCGCGTCGAAGAGGTTCTGCAGGCCCCGGCGCGACTTTGCGCCCGCGTCCTGCAGGTAGATCAGCGCTTCCTCCAGGCGGTTCCGGCTCTGGCGCGGCAGTTCACTCGCCAGCTTGCCCAGGGCCTCCACCAGGCTGGGCTGATTGCTGTACCCCTGGAGCAGCTCGTCCAGCGTGTAGCGCAGCGCGTGCCAGTTGACGGAGAAGTGGAGCGCCTCCGTGGCGGCGTGCTCCAGGTGATGGGCCTCGTCGACGATCAGGTGGTCGTAGGGGGGCAGAACCCGGTTGTCGGAGGCGATGGCCGCCAGCAGCAGCGCGTGGTTGATGATCAGCACGTGGACCGTCTCGGCGCGCTCCCGGGCGCGGTAGTAGAAGCAGCCGTCCCCGTGATAGAAAGGACAGTCGTGGGGGTTGCAGTTCTCGCTGGAGGCCGAGAGCTGTGACCAGATGGCCCTGTCCCGCGCCGAAGGCAGGAAGAGGTCGTCGCCGTCGCCGTCGAGGGTGTTGGGCAGCCAGAGCAGGATGCGCGCCAGTACCCGCATCTCCTCCCAGCTGCGCGGTCCCTGCCGGCGCAACCGTTGAAACTGGCGGCGGCATAGATAGTGGGAGCGGCCCTTGAGCACCATGGTGCGGAACTCGGTGGGGAAGATTTCGTGCAACAGGGGCAGGTCCTTATCCGCCAGCTGCTCCTGGAGATTGATGGTGTTGGTGGAGACGACGACGCGGTCGTCGTTCTGGTCGGCCCAGCGGACGGCGGGCAGTAGATAGGCCAGGGACTTGCCCGTGCCCGTCCCGGCCTCGACCATCAGATGCTCCTTGGTGTTGAATGCCTCGGCGACCGCCTCCAGCATCAGCCGCTGCTGCGGGCGGTGCTCGAAGGTATTGAATAGCTCATCCAACGGACCGTCCTCGTCCAGCAGCGCCTCGAGTTTGTCGACGTCGAGGAGGCGGGGCGGACGGCGCGGCTCCAGGGGGTCAAATTCGACTTCCGGCAGGAAGAGCGGGCCCGCTGCGTCGGCCTGTTCGCGCTCCCGCTGCGCGGCCATCTGGGCCGCCAGTCGACTGCCGATGCCACCCTGGAAGCTGCGCTGCGAGCGGACGCGCAGCGCCCGCTTGAAGAAGTAGCGTGGCCCCCAGTTGACCTGTTGGCCCAGCCGGATGATCTCCTCCAACAGCTCCTGAGGGAGCTGGCGCGCGCGTTTGAAGAGCTCCACGAAGAGCGCGTGGGTCATCCGCGCGTCGTCGAGGGCGCGATGGGTCTGCTCTGGCAGATTCAGCCCCAGCTCCTCGACGAGGTTCGAGAGGCTGTAGCGTTGCGCGTGCGGCACCAGAATGCTGGCGAGCTCGAAGGTGTCCACCCCCGCGTTCTGGGTGAGCGCGTTGTGCTGGCGCAGGAAGCCCAGGTCGAAGCTGACGTTATGGCCCACCACCAGCGCGTCGCCGACGAAGCGCTCCACCTTGGGGAGTACCTGGTCGATGGTGGGCGCGTGGGCGACGTCCTGGTCGGTGATGCCGGTCAGATCCGTGATAAAACTGGGGATGTGCCGTCGGGGGTTCACAAAGGTGGAGAACGCTTCCAGTTCCTGGGGGCCGTCGAAGCGCAGCGCGCCGATCTCGATGATGGCGTCCTGGTGACGGTCCAGACCGGTGGTCTCCAGATCTAGAGCAACATAGGTCCTTGGCATAGTGTCCTTTCTATCTTTACCTCGCAATTATACCTCGGAATGCAGAAGGCGCGAAAGCTGCCGAGGTGGCAGCCGGGTGGGGGTCTAGATGGTTGCCGGTTAGAGCATATTTGAAAATTATCCTGATCAGACCTCCGAGGTCTAAAAATCGATCTTCCGATGTAGAGACAGTTGGTTGAGAACGGTACGTCAACTCAAAACGCTCTTACCGAGACCTCGGAGGTCTCTACCTTACAATTTTCAAATGGCTTCTTAGACGTTACAAATGAAAGGTTCCTATGACCCAGAATGATGGAGCGTTTCGCGCAGCGTCGGGCGTCAAGGCGTCGCCGCCCTTGCCCGGGCCTTCGCGATGGCCTGCTCCCGCTCCGCCAGCCAGGTACGATCCCGCGCCAGGGCCGCCCGGCGGGCGGCGATGAGGCGCTGCATCTCCTCAGGCGCGGCGCCGCCGATGTGGGTGCGCTGTGCGAGGGCGCGCTCCGGCTCCAGCACGGCCTCGAAGGTGCGCTGGGACAGGTCGAGCTCTGCGCCCGCCACGTCCCGGGCGATGGCCTGCAGCCGCGCGACGTCCATCGCAGGCAGGGGGCGCCCGGCGGCGATGGCCTCCTTGACCAACGTGCCGACGACGGTGTAGGCGCTGCGGTAGGGCAGCTCGAAGTGCTGCGCCAGATAGTCCGCCAGGTCGGTCGCCAGCGAGTAGTTCGCGACGACGGCCTGCCGCATGCGGTCCGCGTCGATGATGAGGCTCTCCAGCAGGCCCGGCAGCTGACGTAGACCGTCCAGAGTGCGTTTGAGCCCCTCGGTGACCGCCGCCTTGCTCTCGCGGCTGTCGCGGTTGTAGCCGAAGGGCA
>CAZCPK010000465.1:0-3098 GCA_964500755.1 uncultured Anaerolineales bacterium | reverse complement strand
TCGAGCTGTCACGGACGACGGGGACGACGCCCGAAACCTTCACCGTGACCCCGGTGGACTTCGCGACGACGGACGCGGTCACCTACACGGGAATGATCACCGTCAGTGTCACCGCGCCCGCCGGCACCGTCGACGCGGTGCAGGCGCTGCCGGCCCGCCTGCGCGTTCTGCGGGAAAACGTGCACCGCGTCCATCTGCCGCTGGTAATGCGCTCGAACTGAGCAGCTGGCGAAACGCCCGGAGCCTAGCGCTCCGGGCGTTTCGTCTGTATCCCGAATTCACGTTAACCGTTCCCCGGTGAGGGCGGCGGCACGAAGAAGTCCTCGTCGAAGGAGGGTTGGGAAGGACGCTCCCCCAGTTCCACGTCGATGAAGAGCTCCTCTCCAGCGCGGAGCACCGTCAGCTCGACCTCGTCACCGGGCTCGTAGGTGAGGATGCGCTCGGTAAGCGGACGCGCTTCGTTCACGGTCCTGCCGTTGACCCGGGTGATGACGTCGCCGCGCTCCAGTCCTGCGTCGTCCGCCGGGCTATCGACCACCACTTCTCTGACCTCGGCGCCGTCCTCCGTCATCCTGAAAAAGACGCCCAGCCAGGCCTGCGGTTCCTGCCCTTCGTCTGGGCCCGGATAGGGGATCTCCGGCGCTTCCGGCGGCTGGGGCACGCCGGGCCATTCAGGCACTTCCCGGGGATGGGGCATCCGTTCAAAGGGGATCCGTGAAGAGGTAGCGCGTCCCCAGACGTACCCAAACAGCCCCCCCAGCATGCCGCTGAACAGACAGCAGCCCAGCAAGACGAGCACGACCATCAGCACGATTGCTATCCACTTCCATTCGTTCGTCCCGTTCATTGTGCCTCCCTGTAGATACGCTCAAACTCCCGCAGATAGGCTTCCGCGACTTCGGTTCCATGCAGCACAAGGACGTTCTCGTCGTGGAACTCCGCGGCGCTGCGAGAGAAGTTATACGATCCGGTACTCACAATTTTCTCATCGATAATCAAAACCTTGTGATGCATGCTGTAGGGGTTCCCATCGGTGCGAACTTTAATCCCCGCGTCGCGTAGGGCCTCGATGTCCGAACCGAGACTCATTACGTTCCGCGTCTCGACCACCCCACGCACCTCGAGGCCGTCGCGATGGGCGCGCGCCAACGCCTGAGAGATCTCGTTGTCGGTGAGGACGAAGGCCATAAAGTAGATGCTCGATTGCGCGTTCTCCAACAGTGAGACGATCTTGCCCCGGACGTTTTCCTCGGAGGAGAAGTAGTTTTCGATCAAGACGTCGCCCACCTGGACGGCGGGGTTGGGCGTATCGGCCGGAGACGAGGGTCCGAAGGCGCGGTCGCTGAACATCTCCTCGAACTCTACCGTGTAATTTTCGGCGAGCGCCGCCGAATCGACAATCACCACGTTATTGTCGTTGCGGTAGGTACCGTTCTCCGTCAAGTTCCACGAGCCCGTCCAGAGCGTCTGCTCGTCGATGACCACGAACTTGTTGTGCATAAACTCGGCGCGTTCGTCGAAGACGACGGGGACGCCGCTCTCCTGCAACAGCCTCGGACCGAACTCATCACCGTAGTCGCTGTCGGTGACCAGGCGGATGCGCAGGCCGTCGCGGTGCGCGCGCACCAGCGCCTCGGCGACCGACGTCAGGTCGAAGTCGTAGGCCGCCACGTCCACGCTCGTCTGCGCGCCATCGATGGCGGCGACCAACGCCCGCTCGAGCCCGGCAGCGCCGTTGGCGCCCGGCCCGGTGAACGCCACCCGCACCCGACCTTCCGCTTCCACGACGGGTTTTCCGGCGGACCCACCTCCGCCCAGGAACAGTTCCCCGGCTCCCGCTACCGTCAGCAACAGGAACAGCAGGGCAAGCAGTTCTTTCCACCCGAATTTACCGCCGCCGCGCTCACTCGTCACAGATCGCGCCCTCCTCTGGAGTGGGTAGCCGCGCTTTGAGCGCCGCGTAGGGATCGGGCGCCTGAGCGCTTTCTTGGGCCAGCTGGCGCATCCGGCGACGTAAAGCTTGCAGCCGGGGATTCAACCGCTTCCACGCGCCGGCCGGATCCAACGGCCCGGTCTCCGACACCAATATGCGCACGCAGGCCTGTCCCCACGCCAGCAGCAACTTGGCCGCGTCGTCAGTCAGCGGATCGGTCAGCGCCGGATCCTCCAGCAGGCGTTCCATCGCCAACTCGAGACGACGGTTCATGGTGCTCGTTCCTCCTCTCCTCCTATCTCAGCGCGACGCCGGAGACGTTGGGCAACCCGCTCGATGACCTCAATCTGGGGCGGCGTCGGTCGGATAAAGGGCCGGCTCTCACGGATCTTCTCCCACGCTTCCTGCGGGGAGAGCCCCTGCTTGCTGACCAGATAGGCGGCCGCCATCGTCGGGGCCCGTCCCACGCCGCTGGCACAGTGCACGTAGACGCCGCGTCCCGCACAGACGTGCCCCTCAATAAAGTCCACGCCTTTCTCGAGATCCTCAAGCGTGGGCGGCGCGTCGTCCGTCGTGGGTAGCCAGAGATAGTGCTCCCCGGCCCGCCGGCGGGCGGCGTCGTCCGACTCCTCCCGCATATTGACGACGGCCTCAATCCCGGTCTCACGCATCTTGCGCAGGCCCCGGCGGCTCTGCTGTCCGCCCACGTAGAGCCGTTGCATAACGCGGCTAAGTTTGGTGGGGGAATGACCGTGCAGGCGCCGGGCGACCTTATCGCGCAGCCAGAGCCCCGTGACCCCCAGTCCCTGCTCCAAGAAGCGCCGATAAAGGATGTAGAACAGTTTGGCCGGCGGAAAGGCCTCCAGACGCTGGTGTTTGTCAAAAGTTTTAGAATCCAAGGGAACTCCTCTAAAAATAGTCAGGTGGTCGTTTGGTCAGGTGGTCATTTGGTCACTTGGTCACTTGGTCAATGAGTGCCCAAGGATGCAATGGCTCGGATGAAAGCACGGGTTCGCTTCTTGCAACCTTCCTAACAAGAACGTATTTCCTTCTCTGTATCTGCGTGGTTCAGTGGTTTCTGGTTCTTTTGGACTTCGCATGATCAGACCGAAAACTTAACCACGGATTTCACAGATTCACACAGAAAGTGAAAAATCAGTGAAAA